>CAJAHZ010000486.1 GCA_903939665.1 uncultured Pseudomonadota bacterium
AGCCACGCCTGAAAAAAAGGGTGCCGGCGGGCACCCTTTGTTCGATTTGCCAGAAGGCGCGGATTTTAGCGGATTTTGCTCAAATAATCACGGACTTTGGCTGTATCAAGGAAGTAATGACAGAGTTCGCTGCCCTCATGCAGCAATATCGGCACCAGTTCGTCGTAAAGCGCTTCGAGCGCGGGGTCTGCGTCGACATCCAGCACCTCAATCTCGACGCCGAATTCCGCTGCCAACGGGGCCAGCGCCACTTCCATGTCATGGCAGAGATGGCAATAGATGCGCGAAATCAGAGTTAGCTTCATGACGTGCCCACCCTACTCGCTTTTTTTATCGGGCAAACCCTTGAGGGTAATAAAGGTCTGCTGTTCGCCGCGACGCACCAGCAAGGTGAGGTTTGCTGCCTTGTCGAACTGCGACAGCAATTTGTTGAATTGATCAACGTTCCTGATTTCAGTGCTCACGCCACGCGCAATCAGTACCAGAATGATGTCGCCAGGCCTCAGGTCGGCGCGTGCCGCGTTGCCGCGGATATCCTCAATAAGCAATCCGCCAGAAACCTTCAGTTCACGTTTTTGCTCTGCGCTCAGTTCGGAAACGACCAGCCCAAGTCGATTGGCAGTGGCTTCCGCCGGTTTGGCATCCTTGGCGTTTTTTACGGCCACCTTTTCCTCAGGAATCTCTCCGATAACTACCGTCAGATCTTTTGTGGCTCCCTTGCGCCACACCTGAATTGACACCTTTGTGCCTGGCCGGGTGGCGCCGACCACGCGTGGCAGGTCGCTCGAGATGGTGACAAGCTTGCCTTCGTACTTAAGGATCACGTCCCCCGACTCGATGCCCGCTTTCTCCGCCGGGCTCCCCTTCTCCACTACATTGACCGCTGCGCCCTGCGCTTTGCTTAAGCCGAAGGATTCTGCAAGCTCCTGGGTCACCTCCTGAATAACAACACCGATGCGGCCACGACTGACCTTGCCAGTGGATCGGAGCTGCCCCTGAACGTCCATCGCCACATCGATCGGAATGGCGAATGAAATCCCCATGAAACCGCCGGAACGGCTGTATATCTGCGAGTTGATGCCCACCACCTCGCCCTTCATGTTGAAGAGCGGGCCGCCCGAATTCCCGGGGTTGATGGCGACGTCTGTCTGAATGAACGGGACGAAATTTTCCTGCGGCAGTGAGCGTCCCTTGGCACTGACAATGCCGGCCGTGACACTATTATCGAAGCCGAAGGGGGAGCCAATGGCCAGAACCCATTCGCCCACCTTGAGCACATTGGGATCGCCAAGACGAACTGCCGGCAGACCGCTGGCATCAATCTTGATCAAGGCCACATCGGTCCGTTTGTCGGCACCGATCACCCTGGCCTTGAATTCACGCTTGTCAGTCAAGCGAACGAGGATTTCATCTGCTGCATCGACCACGTGGGCGTTGGTCAGGATGTAGCCATCGGCACTGACAATAAAACCCGATCCCAAAGAGCGGCTTTCGAAGTCACGCGGTGCATTGGGGTGACCGGGCACACCCGGCTGGCGTGGCGCGAAGCGCCGGAAAAATTCGAACATCGGGTCGTTTTCGTCAAACGGGAAGGGTTGAGCGCTCCGCCCGTTGCCGCGTACGATCTGCGTCGTGCTGATATTGACCACGGCCGGCCCTTGTTTTTCAACCAGTTCGGTGAAATCAGGCAGTCCACGATTCTGTGCCTGCACCGAGAAAGAAAATACTGCGAAGAAAAATGCCGCAACGATGTGTTTCATGACGACGAATACCTCCTGCGTATCACTGGATAGTTAACAAAACAAAGATATGGGATTGCCAGAGAAAAAATCAAGTGCGAATCGAAGGCTCGAAACGTTTTTCCTGGGCTGCGCGCAATTGCGTGCGCCTGAGCAGAAACCAGGCGGCAAGCAAACAGCCGAACGCACCGATTATTGCCCCCGGTTCTCCGGCCAAGGCGTTGCCGCCCAGCGCGCCAACGAACAACGCCAGCAGAGGCAGGCCGTATGCGCGCGTTGCGCCATATCGGACCGCGCCATCGGCAATCGTTACATGCACCTGCTCGCCAACGGCGGCCTGCCCCGGGTTGAGCACGCGAAAGGTGCGTGGCGTGCTACAGAACATCTTGCCGATGTTGTTACCACCGCAGCCGCCTTCTTCATGGCAGCGGCCGCAACCGGACTCATCCATCCGCACAGTCGCATATTCACCGTCAACCGCGGTAATGCTTCCTGGCGCATCAATCATGGTTTCGAACTCTAAAACTCACCTACCACCTACGGTCCGGTGAGGTGTCAAGGAGGGGCCTCAGTTTCTCGGCGACAGCTTCGCGCGCACGAAAAATACGCGAACGAACCGTACCAATCGGGCAGTTCATCGACTCTGCGATTTCCTCATAGCTCATGCCTTCGATTTCGCGCAGCACAATAGCGGTTCTCAATTCTTCCGGTAAAGCTTCCATCGCCGCATTGACCGTTTGCCCTACCTGCTTGGACTGGAGAAGACTTTCGGGCGTATTGATATCGCGCAGTTGGTCTGCATCCTCAAACGACTCTGCTTCATCATTATCGAAACCAGTCGACGTCGGCGCACGCCGACCTTGCGCCACGAGATAATTTTTGGCCGTATTGATACCGATCCGGTACAGCCAGGTATAAAACGCGCTATCGCCACGAAACGACGGCAGCGCACGATAGGCTTTGATAAAAGCTTCCTGCGCGACGTCTTCGACCTCGGCGTGGTCACGAATAAAGCGCGACAGCAAACGTCCGAGCTTGCGCTGGTATTTTGCAACCAGCAGTTCGAAAGCGTGTTTATCGCCAGCCTGTGCGCGTTCAACCAGCTTTTGGTCAATTTCGCGTTCGCTCATGCTCTGTGAATTCCCTGTCAGCCAGTATTGTGTTTTTCTTCAAAGTATAGCGCAACCACCCAAGCGCCGTGGTGACATCTGCTTTGGCTGAATGCGTTGAGAATACTTTGCTTCTATGCGGGTTTATTGCGCTCCAGTCGCCGTGATATAGTTGCAGCCCTTTCCAGGCAAGGCTTCTATCGTGGCACTCCGCTTCGACGTTCTGATTATCGGCAGCGGTCTGGCCGGGCAATCCGCAGCACTTCGTCTTGCGCAAACGCGCAAGGTAGCGCTAATAAGCAAACGCACACTGGAAGACAGCGCATCGAGTTGGGCGCAGGGAGGCATTGCAGCCGTTCTTGACAGCCAGGATTCGATTGAAGCGCATATCCGCGATACACTCATCGCGGGTGCCAATCTGAATGACGCCAAGGCAACGCGCTTCGTGATCGAAAACGGACGTCATGCAATTGACTGGCTGATCGAACAAGGTGTTCCCTTTACCCGTGACGACGCGGGCTATCACCTGACCCGTGAGGGCGGTCACAGCGCGCGACGCGTCATACACGTTGCCGATGCCACTGGTCAGGCCGTACAGGACACGTTGTCGCGCAAGGTTCGCCGGCATCCCAACATCACTATCCTTGAGCGGCATATCGCTATTGATCTGATCACCGGCGTAAAGCTGGGTTTGGCCGACCAGCGCTGTTATGGCGCCTATGCACTGGACAGCGATAGTGGCGAAGTCCTGACTATCGGCGCATCGCATACCCTGATCGCTACGGGCGGCGCCGGCAAGGTCTATCTCTACACGACCAATCCCGACACTTCTACCGGTGACGGCATTGCCATGGCATGGCGCGCAGGCTGTCAGGTCGCGAACATGGAGTTTATCCAGTTTCACCCAACCTGCCTCTACCACCCGCAGGCAAAGTCCTTCCTGATTTCCGAAGCGGTGCGCGGCGAAGGCGGCATCCTGTGTTTGCCCGATGGCACACGCTTCATGCCGGACCACGATGAGCGCGCCGAATTGGCGCCGCGTGATGTCGTCGCTCGGGCGATCGACTTCGAGATGAAGAAACGCGGGCTGGACTGCGTCTATCTGGACATTTCGCACAAGCCGGCTGATTTTCTTGCCGAGCATTTTCCGAACATTCTGGCGCGCTGCCTTGAGTTGGGCATCGACATCACCCGCCAGCCCATTCCGGTGGTTCCTGCAGCGCACTATACGTGTGGCGGCATTGTCACCGACCTGCGGGCGCGTACGGACATCCCGGGTTTGTATGCGGCAGGTGAAGCTTCCTGCACCGGGCTGCATGGCGCCAACCGTCTGGCCAGCAACTCACTGCTCGAATGCCTCGTTTTTGCTGAAGCGGCGGTCAAGGACATTCTGGCGCAAGCGGAAGTCGTGCTGCCTGCCCTGCCCGAATGGGATGCCAGCCGGGTAACCGACCCCGATGAGGAGATCGTCATTTCGCACAACTGGGACGAACTGCGCCGTTTCATGTGGGACTATGTTGGCATTGTTCGCACCACCAAACGCTTGCAGCGTGCCCAGCACCGCATACGCCTGCTGATTCGCGAAATTGAAGAATTCTATTCACACTTTCGCGTCAGTCACGACCTGATCGAGTTGCGCAACCTTGTCGTTACTGCAGATCTGATCGTTCGCTGTGCCCTACAACGTCGGGAAAGCCGTGGCTTGCACTTTAGCCGAGACTATCCGGAGATGCTGCCGAAAGCCAGAAACACCCGGCTCAGACGTTCGTCGCGTCGTCTTCGCTAGTCTGCCAGCGCAACCACAGACGAAGCACGCGAAACTGCCCGACCGGCATGCTGTCGGGCAGCAAGGTAAGATTTTTCACACGGCCCGTATCACCAAAGCGCAGGCGGAGAACCAATAACTGGCCGAATACTGTGCTATCAGGAAGGATTGTTGCGGCAAGACGATCGCCGGTCGGCAGGATGCAATCGACTCCCGCTCGCTCGGACAGGCGCAAGCTAGCGATTTGTGATGGCTGCAGGGTACGCCAGATCGACACGCCCATGAAAATGACGAGCAAGGACTGCAGCATCCAGTGCCAAGGCAGCGCAACTACGCAAGCGACCGCGCTGGCATGGAAGAAAATCAGAAGAAAAGTCAGGAGGCGCGAGCGGTGCAGTTCGATATGGACCGGGAACTGCACCGCGCGAAAGGTGGCGCTTAGACGCGCTTGAAGACAACAGTACCGTTGGTACCGCCAAAGCCGAAGGAATTGGATAGCGCAACATCAATTTTCATCGGACGCGCTTCGTTGGCGCAGTAATCGAGATCACACAACTCGTCCTGATTAAAGATGTTGATGGTCGGCGGTGAAATCTGATGGTAGATCGCCAGTGCCGAGAAGACAGCCTCGATGCCGCCGGCCGCGCCAAGTAGGTGGCCGGTCATCGACTTGGTCGAATTCACCACCAGTTGCTTCGCGTGATCGCCAAAAGCACGTTTGACGGCAATCGTCTCAGCCTTGTCACCGAGCGGTGTCGAGGTGCCGTGCGCATTGACGTACTGAACATCCTGCGGATTCATCTGGGCATTGCGCAGCGCATTGGTCATGCAACGGGCAGCACCCTCGCCGTCTTCGCATGGCGCAGTCATATGGTTGGCGTCCGCACTCATTCCGAAACCGACCAATTCACCGTAAATTCGGGCGCCACGCGCCTTCGCATGTTCATATTCTTCGAGCACGACAACGCCAGCGCCTTCACCCAGAACAAAACCATCGCGGTCCTTATCCCAGGGGCGGCTGGCTGTCTTTGGGTCGTCGTTGCGTGTTGATAGGGCACGTGCTGCACAGAAGCCGCCGAGGCCGAGCTTGGAGACGCAGCCCTCTGCGCCGCCAGCGATCATGATGTCGGCATCGCCATATTCAATCAGGCGACCGGCATCGCCAATGCTGTGCGTTCCTGTTGAACAGGCGCTGACCAGAGAGACGTTCGGTCCCTTGTAGCCATACATGATCGACAGGTTGCCGGAGATCATGTTAATGATCGAACCGGGAACAAAAAATGGAGAAATCTTGCGTACGCCACCGGCGATAAAATCATCGCAAGTGTTTTCAATCAGCGGCAGACCGCCGATGCCCGAACCGATCGCCACGCCAATCCGCTCGGCGTTGGCCGGGTGCGCCTCAAGACCAGCATCCTTGATTGCCTGAATACCGGCGGCCATGCCGTAATGGATAAAGGTATCCATGCGGCGAGCTTCCTTTGGCGACAGGTAGTGCCCGATGTCGAAATCCCTGACCTCGCCGGCAATCTGCACGGGAAAGGTCGAGACATCGAAACGGGTAATCCGGTCAATTCCCGAGCGTCCGGCCAAAATGTTCTGCCAGGCTTGCTCGACTGAATTGCCGACCGGAGAAACAATTCCAAGGCCGGTGATGACGACTCTGCGACGTGCCAACTTTTGCTCCGGAAAAAATTAGAGGGCTGATAACGAAGATGCTATTTGCTACGACCTTCCGCTGGACCGGGCCGTTATAAAAA
The DNA here is from genome assembly GCA_903939665.1 of uncultured Pseudomonadota bacterium. GTDB lineage: Bacteria > Pseudomonadota > Gammaproteobacteria > Burkholderiales > Rhodocyclaceae > CAJBIL01. Next base: position 6,374 of record CAJAHZ010000486.1, read on the forward strand.
CCGGCCCGCAGGGAAGTTTCGATGGTGTCTTACTTCTTGTGACCCAGCACGTAATCGATCGCTTGCTGGACGTTGGTGATCTTCTCGGCTTCATCATCCGGAATCTCGCACTCGAATTCTTCCTCGAGGGCCATCACCAGTTCAACCGTATCCAGCGAATCCGCGCCCAGATCATCAACAAACGAGGATTCGTTCTTGATGTCTGCTTCGTTGACGCCGAGTTGCTCAGCAACGATTTTCTTGACGCGTTGTTCGATATTTTCCATCAGGGGCTCCTTCCCAGAGTTCATGTGTGAAACAAAACCAGACTATTCTACCAAAATGACCGGCGCTTACCAAATTACCAAGCTAACCGGCCTCTACTACTTGCCGCCCTGACGGGCGTCAATCCATGTACATGCCGCCATTGACGTGAATCGTCGTGCCGGTCACATACGCAGCTCCCGGACAAGCAAGGAAAGCAACCGCTGCTGCGACATCCTCGGGGCGACCGAGGCGGCCAAGCGGGATGCTGCCAATCAGCGATTCTCTTTGCTTGTCGTCCAGTGCTTTGGTCATGTCGGTATCGATCAAACCGGGCGCAACACAATTGACCGTGATGTTGCGGCTGCCCAATTCGCGCGCCAGTGAACGGCTCATGCCGGCGACCCCGGCTTTGGCCGCGCAGTAATTGGCTTGCCCAGGGTTGCCGGAATGCCCGACGACCGATGTGACGTTGATGATTCGACCGTGCCGTGCCTTCATCATGCCGCGCATGACCGCTTTGGAGAGCCGAAAAACGGCTTTCAGATTGGTGTCCAGCACAGCATCCCACTCATCGTCCTTCAGACGCATCGAGAGATTGTCACGCGTGATGCCGGCATTGTTGACAAGAATTCCAACAGCACCATAGGTTTTGTCTATGCGGCTGATCAAGGCATCGACCTGCTCGCCATCGCGTACTTCAAGCACGGCGCCCTCACCTTTGATTCCGGCATCAGCCAGATAGGCGGTGATCCTTGCGGCGCCTTCATCGCTGGTTGCCGTGCCGATCACGGTGGCACCGAGTTTGCCGAGTTCGCAAGCAACGGCTTGGCCTATTCCGCGCGAGGCGCCGGTAACGAGAGCAACTTGTCCATTCAGCATGCCGTTCTACTCCAGAGTCGAAATCGCTGCTTCAATTGCAGCCAGATCAGCCAATGCAATACCGGTGACGCCATCGGTACAGCGCTTGGAAAGGCCTGACAAGACCTTGCCTGGGCCGCATTCGGCGATCGTCGTCGCACCCAATGCCGCCATTTTCTGGATTGTCTCAACCCAGCGCACCGGTGAATAGGCTTGGCGAATCAGCGCATCCTTGATCTTGTCCGCGTCCGATTGCAGTGCGACGTCGACGTTATTGATCACGGGTATTTGCGGTGCGGCGAAGCTCAATTGCGCCAGACGAGCGGCCAGCTTGTCGGCCGCCGGACGGATCAGCGAAGAATGGAACGGTGCAGACACCGGCAACAGCACAGCACGCTTGGCACCGCGAATTTTGCAGGCCTCACAGGCGCGTTCGACCGCCATCTTGCTGCCAGCAATTACCGTCTGGCCTGGGGCGTTGAAATTGACCGGCTCGACCACTTCGCCATTGCCGGTCGCCGTAGCCGCCTCGGCACAGGCTTCACGTATTTTTTCGTCATCGAGCCCGAGAATCGCAGCCATCGCGCCGGTTCCCACCGGTACGGCCTCCTGCATGGCGGCGGCGCGCAAACGAACGAGCGGCACAGCGTCCTTGAAATCGATCACGCCTGCCGCAACCAGTGCCGAATACTCGCCAAGGCTATGGCCGGCGAGCAGCGCCGGCAACCTGCCGCCCTTGTCGAGCCACAGGCGATAAGTAGCAACGCCGGCGGTGAGCATCACCGGTTGCGTATTGACCGTCTGTGCCAGCGCTTCGCTCGGGCCGTCGGCAAGCAATTGCCAGAGATCCTGACCAAGCGCAGTCGAAGCCTCGTCGAAAGTCGTACGCACCACGGCTGAGTCACCGTAAGCGGCCATCATGCCGACCGACTGCGATCCCTGACCGGGAAAAACGAAAGCAAATGTCATCATTGTCCTTCTAGAATTCGAGCAGCACGGCGCCCCAGGTAAAGCCGCCACCAACGCCCTCAAGCATGATTTTCTGCCCCGGCTGAATCCGTCCGTCACGCACGGCTACGTCCAGCGCCAGCGGCACTGAGGCCGCCGAGGTATTGCCGTGCTGATCGACGGTCACAATCACCTTGTCCATTGGCAATCCCATTTTTTTGGCGGTTGCTTCAATGATGCGAATGTTGGCCTGATGGGGAATCAGCCAATCGACCTCTGCCGGCGAAATGCCGGCAAGCGTGCAGCATTCCTCAGCCACTTCGGCAAGAACGCGAACAGCAAACTTGAATACCGCTTTCCCATCCATGCGCAGAAAGGGATCACCGGTCACCGCACCGCCACAGACATTGCCGGGCACCGAGAGAATGCCGTGGTGTGCGCCGTCAGCATGCAAGGATGTGGCCAGAATGCCCGGCTTGTCGGATGCCTCCAGTACGACGGCGCCAGCACCGTCGCCAAACAGCACGCAAGTGCCTCGGTCGTTCCAGTCGAGAATGCGCGAGAACACCTCTGCGCCAACAACCAACGCTTTTTTGTGGCTGCCGGAACGAATGAATTTTTCTGCCATGGTCAGCGCATAGACAAAACCGCTGCACACCGCTTGAATGTCAAAAGCCGTCGCGCCTTGATTGCCAAGCTTGCCTTGTAGCAGGCAGGCCGTACTTGGAAAGATAAAATCCGGCGTCGAGGTTGCGAGAATGATCAGATCGAGTTCGCTGGCATCGATACCGGCGGCAGCAAGCGCACGATGGCTGGCTTCAAGCGCAAGCTCACTGGATGTCTGACCGGGCTCGGCCAGATGGCGCGCCTTGATGCCGGTGCGGCTGACGATCCATTCGTCGTTTGTCTCTATGCCGCGAAGCGCGAGGTCGTTATTGCTTACAGGCTGACCTGGCAGAAAACTACCGACTCCGGTAATCCGGGCAAACATCTTATGCAATCTCCTGAAGCGGTTGTTGCTGCGCGACGCGTTCGGTAATGCGGGCCAGTACCCCGCTTCTTACCGCCTCCGCAGCCCGCTCGAGCGCATTGGTGAAGGCAAATGCGTCGGCCGAACCGTGGCTTTTCAGGACAATCCCTTTGAGTCCGAGCAAACTGGCGCCGTTGTAGCGTCGATGATCTACGTGTTTCTTGAAGTTTTTGAGGACTGGCATGGCAATCAGCGCCGCCAGCTTAGTCAACAGGTTGCGATTGAACTCCTGGCGCAGGAAGGTGGCGAGCATCTGCGCCAGGCCTTCCGAGGTCTTGAGTGCGACGTTCCCGACAAACCCGTCGCAGACAACGACTTCGGCTTCTCCCTTGTAAATGCCGTCACCTTCGACATTGCCAATGAAATTGAGTCCGGACTCCCTGAGCAGTTCAGCGGCGCGCTTGACCGCATCATTACCCTTGATATCTTCCTCGCCGATATTCAGGATGCCGACTGTCGGTCGATCCTTGTGCTCGATGGCCGAGACCAAAGACGCACCCATGATGCCGAACTGCAGCAAATGCTCGGGGCTGCAATCGACATTGGCGCCAAGATCCAGTACATGGGTGTGCCCGGTCGCCGTCGGAAGAATCGCGCAGATCGCCGGGCGATCAATGCCCGGCAACATTTTCAGAACGAAGCGGGAAATGGCCATCAATGCGCCGGTGTTCCCGGCAGAAACGCAAGCATCCGCCTCGCCTTGCTTGACAAGATTGATGGCTATGCGCATCGAGGAGTCTTTTTTATTGCGCAAGGCCAGCGCGGGCGGCTCGTCCATGGCCACCACTTCCGCCGCGTGCCGGACGGAGACGCGGCTGTCGCCGACGCTTCCCAGCAAGGGGCGGATGCTGTCTTCGAGACCAACCAGGACGACGCGAACGTCTTCATGCTTGCGCAGGAAGTCGAGCGCCGCCGGCACGGTAACGCAGGGACCATGGTCCCCGCCCATGCAGTCGATGGCGACGGTAATAGTCATCCGATAGCGGACAAAAGAAAAGGCAGGCAGTTCACCCTCGCGGGAAACTGCCTGCCCTGTCTTGAAGAATTACTCGCCCGTACCTTTGGCGACCTTCTTGCCGCGGTAGTAGCCGGATGGGCTGACGTGGTGGCGCAGATGCACTTCACCGGTCGTCGGCTCAATGGCCAGCGGGGGGTTGGTCAGAAAGTCGTGAGCACGATGCATGCCACGCTTGGACGGGGATTTCTTGTTCTGTTGAACGGCCATAACTTACTCCTGATATCAAATTTACTATGCCTTGCCTTTGAGGCCGGTCAGCACGGAAAACGGCGAGACTTTTGCCGATCCCTGCCCGGCTTTGGGCAAAGCACAACTTTCGTGACGCGGCGCTGCCGGCAGGGCGAGAATGATCTCGTCCTCGATCAGCGCTACAACATCGAGTTCTTTCTGCGCCGCAAGAAAATCTCTTGAATCATCTTCAATCTCTTCCTGCGTCAGCTCGCCTTCGTTATCAACGAATTCGAGCAAACTGCGCACCGCAAGCGGATACTCAACCCCTTCAAGGCAGCGCTGGCAGCACAGGGACAACACACCGTCCACTTGCAACTGCAACTGCGATCTGTTGCTGGGGCTAACCCTGCCATCCACCCGGTATGTCAGATAGCCGGCAGAATCTGCCAGCAAATCAAGCACTCGAGTCAGGCCGGCGATGTTCAGATCGCCGTGTAGCGAGCCTGCTTCTCGTCCAAAAGCCAGACTGTCAATAACAATCCGTTGCGACATAAGGGGCGCATGATATTATTTTTGGCTTTTGAAGTCAAAGCTGCGGTGCATTTAATTCAGGTTTTTATTTGAAATATTTCCATTCCGACGCAGACTTGGCGCAAACTCCTTGCAAAATCCCTCATGTCCACGCCGCCACCCACCCCAAAAATTGTCCTCGCCTCAACCTCGCCATTTCGCCGGGAATTGCTTGCGCGCCTTGGTTTGCCCTTTGAAACGGCGGATCCTGCCGTCGATGAAACGCCTTGGCCCGGCGAAACGCCGGAAGCTACGGCGTTACGTCTTTCGGAAGAAAAGGCTCGGGCGGTCGCGTCCAAGTTTCCCGATGCGCTGATCATCGGCAGTGATCAGGTGGCTTGTCTCGACGGGCAGATATTCGGCAAACCGGGGAATCATGAAAACGCCGTTCGCCAACTGCAGACGATGCGTGGGCGTAGCGTTAATTTTTTCACCGGACTATGTCTTTTAAATGCGAAAACCGGCGTTGCGCACCTGCGCGGCGTGCCAACGCTAGTTACCTTCCGGGATCTTGCTGACGCTGAAATTAACAATTACCTGCTCAGGGAACAACCCTACAATTGTGCGGGCAGCGCAAAATCCGAAGGCTTGGGGATTGCCGTGATCGCCAGAATGGTGGGTGAAGACCCCAACGCGCTGATCGGCCTGCCACTGATCGCGCTTTGCGATTTACTGAGGTCTGAAAACGTAACCGTTTTATAAACAGTGCGCTATATAACAAATCGAAGGTAGTTTATGAACAAAGGTACGCTCTATCTGATCCCTGTTCCGCTCGGCCAGTCAGCGGTCGAAACGGTGCTGCCGCAAGCGGTTCGCGACTGCGCAAAGCAACTGAGACATTTCGTTGCGGAAAATGCCAAGTCGGCCCGCGCCTTCCTGAAGTCGCTGCCCTCCGATACGCCCTTGCAACAAATCGAGATTCACGAACTCAGCGAACATACATCGCCGAGCGCCCTGCCTGCGCTGCTCGCGCCCTTGCTTGCCGGGACAGATGTGGGACTGATCTCGGAAGCAGGTTGCCCGGCAGTCGCCGACCCCGGCGCCAATCTCGTCGCGCTGGCGCAGCGCGAAGGGGTCCGCGTTGTTCCCATGGTCGGTCCGTCGTCGATCCTGCTGGCCTTGATGGGGTCTGGCCTGTCCGGCCAAAACTTTGCTTTTCACGGCTACCTGCCGATCAAGGACGATGAGCGGCAAAAAAGGCTGCGGGAACTGGAAAAGGATTCTCGCCAGGAAAGGCGGACGCAGATATTCATCGAAACGCCCTACCGCAACCGGCAGATGCTCGAAACGCTGATCAAAGCCTGCGCAGCAGACACGCGAATTTGTGTCGCCACTGATCTGACACTGGAGAAGGAGCGCATTACGACACGCACATCGGCCGAGTGGCGCCGTCAGGCACTGCCCGAGATCGACCGCTGCCCGACCGTGTTTCTGCTGCAGGCCTAGCGAGTTTTAACGAAGCACCACCCGTTCGCCGCCAAACAGGCGAAGCACCAGACTCTGCGCCATATCGGCCCCCAGTCGCTTGGCAAAACGCTCGGCGATATTCTCTTTGACCGAGTAATCGAGAATTTTCTCGGCTTTGATTACGTCTCGCGCGACTGAATCCACCGTTCCGAAATCGTCAGCCAGCCCGAGCTGAATGCTCTGGCTACCCGTCCACATCAGGCCGGAGAACATTTCCGGCGTTTCCTTCAGGCGCTTGCCGCGCCCTTGCCGGACGACTTCGATGAATTGCTTGTGAATCTCGGCCAGCAGCAGCTTGGCGTGATCCTGCTGTTTTGCATCCTGCGGCGAAAACGGGTCAAGAAATCCCTTGTTCGCTCCGGCTGTCAGCAGACGACGTTCGACGCCGAGCTTATCCATTGTTCCCGTAAACCCAAAGCCATCCATCAGCACGCCAATCGAGCCGACGATACTCGCCTTGTCGACGAAAATCTTGTCAGCTGCAGCCGCGATGTAATAACCGCCGGAAGCGCACAAATCCTCAACCACCACGTAAAGTGGAATCTCCGGGTATTTGACGCGCAAACGGCGGATTTCATCGTAAACAATCCCCGATTGGACAGGGCTGCCACCGGGACTGTTGATACGCAGGATGACGCCTGCCGTTCCTTTGTCTTCAAACGCCGACTGCAATGCGCCATTCAGCTTCTCGGCACTTGAGTCACCGCCCGATTCGATCGTGCCATGCAGGTAAATCAACGCCGTATGCCGGCCATCGACCAGTTTGTCCGAACCGCCCCAATCGACGACGAGTGCCAGCACTGCGACAAGATACGTCAGGCCGGCGAGCTTGAAAAAGATACCCCAGCGGCGCTTCGCCTTCTGTTCCTGCAGCGTCAAGAAGGCGATTTTTTCCAGTAACTGGCGTTCCCATTGCGGGTCGTTCTGTGGCGTTTCCAAGGCATTTACTCGGTAGGGGTGAAATATATAGCGCCGTCCCGTTCTGTGACGGGGAGTGGCATCAAGCCTTTTCCATTGCAACGTCCGCCCAGGCAACGACCGGATTCGGGAGCATAAAGCGCGCCATGCGTCGCGCAGATCAAGTATAGCTTGGAATGATCGAAAAACTCATTGTGCTGCCAGTCAAGTTCGACCGGTACATGACCGCAGCGATTGAAATAGCCATAAACATGCCCGCGAAAGCGCACGACAAACGCCGGCTCATCCTTGCCGTACTGCATCACTGTAAAACGGAATCCCGGACCGCCGTCGACCAGGGCATCCGAAGGGCAAATCAGGCGTGCATCCGCAGCCATGCGGCTAACTCCTCAACTTTTGGCAAGCGTGCCAGCGGCTCCAGCGCATCGAGCGCCGCCGCCGGATGCGCCCCGTAAGAAACCGCCAGCGCGGCGACACCCGCATTTCTCGCCATCTGCAGATCGTGCGTTGTATCGCCAATCATCAGGGTTCGCTCAGGGGGAACGGCAAACTCAAGCATCAACTCTTCAAGCATCTGAGGATGGGGCTTGGAAAAACACTCATCGGCACAGCGCGAAGCTTTGAAATACCTGCCGAGGCCGCTCGTTTTCAGCGCACGATCAAGGCCCATTCGGCTTTTTCCGGTCGCCACCGCCAGCAGGAATCCCGCCTCGGATAGCTCGGCAATCAGTTCGATCGCACCGGCAAACAACTGCAATTCGTGATCGCGCGACAAGTAATGGTGCCGGTAGCGGTCGACCATCTGCGGATAGTGCTGCTCGGACAATTCGGGTACCGCGTGCCGCAAGGCGTCGCCCAGTCCCAGACCGATAACGTGACGCGCCCTCTCGTCCGGCGGTTCAGGCAAATCCAGATCACGACAAGCGGCCTTGATTGCATCAACGATTGCGCCGGCCGAGTCGAGCAACGTACCGTCCCAGTCAAAAACCAGCAGTTCAAATCTTTTCGCCATAGTCCTGTTTTTCCCTTGCCGATATCTGTTGCAGGAACCGCTGCAAGGCTTCAGGCAACTTCGCTTCCAGCGCCAGAGGTTCGCCGCTGATCGGATGCGCAAAACACATCTTCCAGGCGTGCAGAAACATGCGCTTCAGCCCTTCTCTCGGCAGCGCCTTGTTCAGCGCAAAGTCTCCGTATTTTTCATCACCGGCAATCGGAAATCCGAGATGCGCGAGATGAACGCGAATCTGATGCGTGCGTCCTGTTTTTAGTTCCGCCTCAAGCAGGCTGAAATGCTCCCAACGGGCGACCAAACGAAAGATGGTATGCGCGGTTTTACCTTCCTCCGACACGCGGACACGTCGTTCGCCCGATTCCAGAAGGTACTTGAGCAGCGGAAGTTTTACGTTGCGCACCTGATCCATCCAGCGCCCCTTGACCAGCACCAGATAGCGTTTGTCAGCGCCACGCCCTGTGCCGCCCAACCCGCCTTCGCGAAACATGTCGTGCAGCGCGACGAGCGCCGAGCGCTTCTTGCCGACCAGCAGTATTCCTGAAGTTTCGCGATCAAGACGATGCGCCAATTCGAGAAAACGCGCCTGCGGTCGCTGCCGGCGCAACGCTTCGATGACGCCAAAACTCACGCCACTGCCGCCATGCACGGCGATCCCCGAGGGTTTGTCGACAACCAGCAAGGCTTCGTCCTCGTAGAGGGTCGGCAGATCTGCCTTGAACTCGGCACCGGCGACCACCTCTTCCACTTTTTGAGCGATACGTATCGGCGGGATGCGCAAGACGTCGCCGATCTGCAATCGGTACGAAACCTCGGCGCGCTTGCTGTTGACCCTGATCTGGCCACTGCGCACGATGCTATAGACGTGGCTTTTCGGCACGCCCTTGCAGATCTTCAGCAGGTAGTTGTCGAGACGCTGGCCTTGCTCGTCTTCGGTAATAATGGCCTGTGTTACGGAATTTTTGCTTACTTCGGCCATTTTGAATATACTGGACTTGATTTGCGTCTCGGATTGAAAGAGGCGCTGACCCGTGAGACCGTCGAGCGGCGCCGATTGTTACAACAATTGCGACGCATTTCCGGCAGGCCTCAGCCGCCTCGCTTGCGCCAACCTGCGTAAGATCGTCCAACGCAAATCACCTGGTTAAGTACGCTCACCAAAAGTAGCGATACTACTTGATTTGCGCGCGCCTAGCACGTTCGGACCGCCCCAAGCAGATTCCCGGGCCTTGGTTTTTAAGGCTCGCAGAAAAATAGAAACAGCGAGACAGTCTCATTAGTTGCAGTCCAGGAAAGCCCATGAAGCGTACCGCCCACAACTAATCCGTCGCTGCCTGCACAAGGCGCTCCCCCCGTGAATGCGCGCGGGAGCCCCGTTAATGAAACGCATGCTATTTAATGCGACACAGGCTGAAGAACTCCGTGTCGCCATTGTTGATGGTCAGAAACTGATTGACCTCGACATTGAATCAGCCGCCAAGGAACAAAAGAAGAGCAATATTTATAAAGGCATCATCACTCGCATCGAGCCCAGTCTCGAAGCGGCCTTTATCGATTACGGTGCCGACAGGCATGGTTTTCTTCCGTTCAAGGAAGTCTCACGAGCCTATTTCCAGCCCGGCGTCGACGTCGGGCGCGCAACCATCAAGGAAGCGCTGCGCGAAGGCCAGGAACTGATCGTTCAGGTCGACAAGGATGAGCGCGGCAACAAGGGCGCTGCACTGACGACTATTGTCAGCCTCGCCGGTCGCTATCTTGTGCTGATGCCGAACAATTCTCGCGGCGGCGGTGTTTCGCGCCGTGTCGAAGGCGACGAGCGCGCCGAATTGCGCGATGTGATGGACCAGTTGCAGGTGCCGCAAGGCATGAGCCTGATCGCCCGCACGGCCGCCATTGGCCGCAACGCCGAAGAGTTGCAGTGGGACCTGAATTACCTGATGCAGTTGTGGAAAGCCATTGATGGCGCCGCCAACCAGCAAAAGGGCGCTTTCCTGATTTATCAGGAAGGCAGTCTGGTTATCCGCGCCATTCGCGATTATTTCCAGCCCGATATCGGCGAAATTCTCATCGATACCGATGACGTGTTCGAGCAGGCCCAGCAGTTCATGGCGCACGTAATGCCCGGAACGGTCAATCGCATCAAGCGCTATCGCGATGATGTGCCTTTGTTCTCGCGCTTCCAGATTGAACATCAGATCGAATCTGCTTATTCGCGGCAGGTCAACTTGCCGTCGGGCGGCGCCATCGTTATCGACCATACCGAAGCGCTTGTCTCGGTTGACGTCAACTCCGGTCGCTCGACACGTGGCGCGGACATCGAAGAAACCGCGTTCAAAACCAACCTCGAAGCCGCTGAAGAAGTGGCT
>CAJAHZ010000487.1 GCA_903939665.1 uncultured Pseudomonadota bacterium
GCCATTGAAAACTGGCCAAAGACAATGTGCAAGGCTTCGAATTTCGCGCGCCACTGTTCGGCACGCACGCGTGCGTCGGCCAGGCTCATGTTTGGCAGCACCAGCAGGAATTCCTCGCCGCCGTAGCGGCAGGGGATGTCTTCAGTGCGTGCGTTCTGGCGCAGCATGTTGCCCAGTGCCTTGAGTACTTCATCGCCGGCCTGGTGGCCGTAGGTGTCGTTGAGTTTCTTGAAATGGTCGATGTCGAGCATCATCACCGTCAGCGGATGGCCTTCACGCATTGCTCTCGAGAGTTCCCGTTCTAGCACTTCATCCAGGTAGCGACGGTTGAACAGACCCGTCAGCACGTCGCGGATGGCCTGTTCGCGCAGTTGTTCCTGCAGGTTCTTGATCTCGGACAGCTGCTCGAGCAGATGGTCGTTGGTGTAGCGCATGGCTTCGGCCAGCGCCTGGTGTTCGCTGACGTCGTTCATGGTCCAGATGCCGATGCCGTCGAGATCGATGTAGTACAGCTCGACGTCCTTGTTTTCGCCGTTGCAGCAGTGCACACGGGCCGGCATCGGGCCGCAGCGCTTGCCGCTCTGGCGTGATGCCTCGATCATCTGGCGCGCCTGCGCCACCAGGTGCGCACGTTCCTTCGGATCGGGGTAGGCGATGCGACGCCAGTTTTCGAGCGACTGGAGTGTTTCGCCTTCATAGCCGAACAACTGGTGAAAGGCGTCGTTGACGTGCTCAATCCGGTCGCCTGCGCCGACGACGAGAAAAGCGACCGGGATGTTCTGGATAATGCGCTGCAGCCGTTCGCGCGCGGTGAGCAATTCCTTTTCCATATGGGCCGCATGACGGCGCATCCAGGCATGCATCGCCAGCGTGCCGGCGAGAAACGCAACCAGCGCTACCAGCAGCGGTTCAATATTCATTCGGGTGATCTCCGGTTACCCGCAGTCAGGCCTCAGCGATTGTTACGCGCCATGAAAATCAGTCGCTCAAAAAGATGTACGTCCTGCTCGTTCTTGAGCAGGGCGCCGTGCAGCGGCGGGATGGAAACCTTCTGATCTTTGGCGCGCAGCGCTTCGGGCGGAATGTCTTCGGCAAGCAGAAGTTTGAGCCAGTCGAGCAGTTCCGACGTTGAGGGCTTCTTCTTCAGGCCGGGTATTTCGCGCAGCTCGAAGAATACCTCCAGCGCTTCGCGCAGAAGGGCGTGTTTGAGTCCGGGGAAGTGCACGTCGACGATCTTGTGCATTGTCTCCTTGTCAGGAAACTTGATGTAGTGGAAAAAACAGCGGCGCAAGAACGCGTCGGGCAGTTCTTTTTCGTTGTTCGAGGTGATGAACAGAATCGGTCGGTGGCGCGCCTTGACCAGCTGACGCGTCTCGTAGACGAAAAACTCCATGCGGTCGAGTTCGCGCAGGAGATCGTTGGGGAATTCAATATCGGCCTTGTCGATTTCATCGATCAGCACCACCGACGGCGTTGCGCAATTGAAGGCTTCCCAAAGGACACCCTTCAGAATGTAGTTGCCGATATCGGCTACTTTGGCGTCGCCGAGTTGCGAGTCGCGCAGACGGGAAACCGCGTCGTATTCGTAGAGGCCCTGTTGTGCCTTGGTCGTTGATTTGATGTGCCACTGAAAGAGCGGCAGGCCGAGCGCGGCGGCTACTTCCTCGGCCAGCATGGTCTTGCCGGTACCCGGTTCGCCCTTGATCAGCAGCGGGCGTTGCAGGGTAATGGCGGCGTTGACGGCGAGCGTCAGGTCGCGGGTCGCCACATAGTTGTCGGAGCCTGAGAAACGCATGATAGAAATCCTTCAGTGTGCTGTTCGATTCTACCCGCAAATTACGCGGTGAAAATTCGTGGCGCTACACTGTCCGCGTTTTCTTCCCGACTCAGATTGCGCTCCGCCTGGGATTGTCAATCCTGAGCCGATGGACTAGTCTTTGTCGCATACAAGAAGACGGTTGGCGTCAGAGAGCCGCCGCGCAGTCAGCCTGGGGGCAATGATGAAGAATGGCAATGACAGGGGCTTCCAGCTGCACTCGGCGCGCCAGAGCCTGGATACTGGCGGCGATCGACAGCTGCAGCTGCTTTCTCGACGAAGCCGTGTGCAAGGTCGACGGCTATTCAATAGACAGTGTCGCTGATATGAAAAACTAAACCCATGCATTCAGCCCTCACCCCTGATGACGAGCTCGTATTTGTTCCCGAGGACGAGGCCCGGATCCTTCGCAACACATGGAAGGTGTTGATCGTCGATGACGAGCCCGATGTCCACTCGGTGACCTCCATGGCATTGTCCAAGGTTGTCTTCGACGGCCACAGCTTGCTCTTTCTGCACGCCTATTCCGGCGAGGAGGCTTGCCGGGTGATGAACGAGCATCCGGATATTGCCGTGGCTTTCGTCGACGTGATCATGGAGACCGACGATGCCGGGCTGCGCTTGATTCACCATATCCGGGAGGATTTGGGCAATACCATGATCCGGCTGATCCTGCGCACCGGCCAGCCGGGCCAGACGCCGGAAAATGACGTAATCGTCAACTACGACATCAACGACTACAAGGCCAAGGCCGAACTGACCGCCCAGAAGCTGTTCACCACCCTGGTCAGCGCACTCCGGTCCTATCGCGACCTGCAGACGATTGAGATCAGCCGGCAGGGGCTGCGCAAAGTCATCATGTCGTCGTCCAGCCTGTTCGAACTGGGATCGATCCACCTGTTCGTCTCGGGCGTGCTGATTCAACTCGCGGCACTTCTCGGGGTGGATCAGGATGGCATTCTCGCCGCCCGGCAAGGCTCCTCTGATCAGCAGGATGCAGACGAGATATTCCTGGTGGCGGCTGTCGGTCGCTATGGCGACGGCCTCGGCCACTCGGCGCGCTCTGTTTTGCCGCAGACCATTGTTGACCGCATCGAGCTGGCGTTCCGCACCGGCAACAGTTCCTTTGCCGACGATCATTGCGCGGTCTTCATTCCGGTGCCCAAGAGCCGCCCGGTGGTTGGCTATGTCAGCTACGGCCATCGCTCCGCTAAAAACATAGATACCGATCTGCTTCGGGTCTTTTGTCTGAACGTCGGCATCACCTTCGACAGTCAGGGCTTCCTCAAACAACTGGTCGACGGCAGTTCTGTGCCCACTTTTGTCATCGACTGCGAGCACCGGGTCACACACTGGAATCGGGCCTGCGAAAGGGTCACCGGTCTGGCGGCCAGCGACGTCGTCGGCACCCGGGAGCAGTGGCGGGCGTTTTATGCTTTCGAGCGACCGGTGATGGCCGATTTGATTCTTGACAGTGCGCTGGAGAGGGACGTCGACCAGTTCTACCATGGGAAATTTCGTCCTTCGGCCCTGGTTGCCGGGTCATTCGAAGCCGATGATTTTTTCCCGAAACTTGGCGAGAAGGGAAGGCATCTGTTCTTTACCGCAGCGCCTCTCAGCGATGGGCGCGGCAACTTTATCGGCGCCATCGAAACCCTGCAGGACATCACCGAGCAAAAGCACGCCGAGCAGGCATTGCGGGAAAGTGAGGAGAAATACCGGACGCTGAGCATCACCGACGCGCTGACTTCGCTCTACAACTCGCGCCACTTCTATGAGCAGGTTGATATTGAGGTCGAGCGCGCCGTCCGCTACGGGCGTCCGCTCTCGCTGTTGCTGCTTGATCTTGACGACTTCAAGAAGATCAATGATACCCACGGTCACCTTGAAGGCGACCAGGTTCTGGCAGCTGCCGCCGAAGCGATCAGGAGCGGCTTGCGCAACTGCGACACCGCTTACCGCTACGGCGGCGAGGAGCTGACCATGCTGTTGCCGGAAACCGATCTTGGGTCCGCGATCATGATCGCCGAACGTTTGTGCCAGAAAATCGCCAACACTCTGCTGACCACTGCGGCAGGTATCGTGATTAAGGTCACGGCAAGCATTGGCGTCGCTGGGTATGTCGCGTCGGAGTCTGCCCAGAGTTTTGTGCGACGGGCGGACAACGGTGTTTATGAGGCTAAACGGCAAGGTAAGAACCGTGCTGTTTCACAGGCGTTGAGCGAAGACCTGCCGAGTTGAGTTGCTGGGGGCGTTTGCGTTGAAGGCGCATCCGAAAGCGCGAGGGTCGATCGCAACAACGCTCACCGCGGGGGGCGTTTATTCGTTATCGGTATCCTGCTCGGCAAGCAGGGCGTCGCCCTTGGCTTTCCATGCAGCCCACTGTTGCGGGTCGGTCGTCGCGCCAGCGGTCAGTAACAGGCCAAGCAATTCCTCCGAACTGCGCGACCCCAGTCCGGCCAGTTCGAACAACATGCCCTTCGATATCAGCCGATGGTTGCCTGCCCGTCGTTCCTTTATCGCCCTTGGCCGTTCTTCATGCCGCATCAAGGCCGCTGCTTTGGCCATGGCTTTGGCCGCGTTGTCTGCGGCGACTTCGGCGGCCAGCAGCATTTTGAATTTGGTGATATCCGTCGGCGTGCGTGTTGGTGCGTCTGCCAGTTCGAGCAGGAGCTTTTGCTGTGCGCTTGGCTTGGGGTAGGTCTTGATCTTGGCCAACAGGTCTACCATTTGGATACTTCCTCTGCTGTGATCTACCAACAGACTAGCACCTTGACTTTATGGCGACAAGCTAAGCTTGCTTACGGTGCTCAGCCTTGGGCTACGCGCCGCACATGTTCGATATAGGCGTTGGCATCGAGTTCGCCGCCCTGGCGTTGCGCGTTCCAGATTGTTTCGCCGAGGCATTCAAGAATGGCGTGTTCGGCTTCATGGACGTCGAGACGGGTGCGCAGCGCATCGTAAGCGGCGCGGATGCCCGGCGGCTGGTCGATGCTGATCTGGTCGGCGACGGCCAGATGTAGCGAGAGGTGAAGAAAGGGGTTCATCTGCCCGTTTTCCGGTGTGAACTCCTGCTCCAGTGCGGCTTCCGGGCTTTCAAGCAGGGCGTGATATTCGGGATGATGCAGAATCAAATCGGCAGCGGTTGCCTCGGCACCCTGAAGAATCAGGCGCTCCCGATGCTTGCGCCAGGATTCGCAGAAAAAACTGCGCACCTGCTCACGCGATGGATTGAACATTACTGTCCTTTTGCCGCTTGCTGATCAACGCGGTGACTACGGCGTTTTGCAACTGACGATTGATTTGCCTGTCTCCGCTTGCTGTTGGCGCAATCTGGCCGGTACCGTAGACGCCAAGCAGCGGCAGGCCGGGAAAACGGTTGCGCATGATGTCGAGGTCGCGGTCTTCTCCACCGTAAAAATATGGGCCGCGACCAATGCACGAGAACATCAGCGCGCAAGCCGGGTCGGGCGTGTCGGCGCTCAATCGGGCGAGTGTCTGGCGCATATCGGCCTCGGCCGAAACGGGCCGGCGGACCGCCCAGGCGAGCTTTTGACCGATGCTTGTGCGCTCGGCCAGCGTCAGCGAATTGTCGGCGTTGACCGCGATGATGGCGATCGGATGATATCGACCGACGGCCAGCGCAACTTGCGCGTCTTCGGTGCTGTGACAGTATTCGTTGTCGATCAGTACGGCGGTCAGGTGGTGCAGGGGCAATTGCGGCTGTTCCCGGTATTCGGCAGGCAGGACGCGACTCAGGCAGCGCAGCGCGCTCTGGCCGCCGAGCAGCTCGAGGTCGTAACC
>CAJAHZ010000488.1 GCA_903939665.1 uncultured Pseudomonadota bacterium
CGCGCGTCTGGCGTAATGTTCCATCGGCCAGCCGCACTTCAATCGACTCCTTGGCATAGGCACGCGTCGCCAGCGGCTCCGAGTAAGTTTTTTCGTTGCGCGTGCGCAGTGGCGTCACCGCCAGATCAAGCAGCGAAAGCACTTCGATTGCGTACGCGGTTTTTCCTTCGCCCTTGTTGTCGAGCGCAGGGCGGTAGTGCAGCGAATCGAGCAGACCGACCGAAAGAAAAGCAATCAGCACCGTTGCCGCGGCCATACCCGGCCGGCTGCGCCCGACCCGTCGCCACGCCGCGCGCAGCGGCGGATTGCGCACTGACAAAGCGCCGAGGACCAGCGAAGCCACCAGCAGCAGCCAGATCACCCAGTCCGACCAGAGAATGACGGGAAGAAAAGTCATCAGTTAAAACGAATCCGTGGATCGACCAGCGTGTAAGACAGATCGGTAAGAATCAGGCCGACGATATAAAGCACCGAGCCGATGAAGACCATGGCGCGCACCACCGCAAAATCCTGCGCATTGATCGCGTCGATCGTATAGCTGCCGAGCCCGGGAATGCCGAAGAAGGATTCAGTGAGCAACGAGCCCATGAAGAGCAGCGGGATGACCACGACAACGCCGGTCAGGATCGGAATCATGGCGTTGCGCAGCACGTGGCGGAAGAGCACGGTGACTTCGGAAAGCCCCTTGGCGCGCGCCGTCCGCACGTAATCCTTGCCGATCTCTTCGAGGAAGATGGTGCGGTACCAGCGCGTCGACGAGCCGATTCCCGAAACGACGCCGATCAGCACCGGCAGGATCAGAAATTTCCACGCATCCAGCCCGCCGCCATAACCCGAAATCGGCACCAGCTTCCAGATCTTGCTGATCAGGTACTGGCCGCCGATGATATAAAAAAGGCCGGAGATCGACATCAGCGCAACGCACAGCACGACGCCCCAGAAATCGAGATAGCTGGCGCGAAAAAAAGCCAGCAGCAGCGCAAACGTGACCGTGACGAAAAGACCAAGCACAAAGGTCGGCAGCGCAATGGCCAGCGACGGCCCCATGCGCGAGGCGATCTCGCGTGAGATATCGCGCCCGTCTTCGGCACGGCCAAAGTCGCCGGCGAACATGCGCGCCGACTTGCTGAAGAAGATGGTGTCGGTCACGACAGCACCACCGCTCGCCGCTTCGTTGATGAACAGCGGCTTGTCGTAACCGCGCTCGCCCTTCCACTTGGCAATCGCCTCGGGCGTCACCCGCTTGACGCCCAACTGCATGCGCGCCATGTCATCCGGCGTGTTGACGATAAAAAACAGAGCAAAGGTGATGAGATTCACGCCAATCAAGATCGGCAGCGCGTAGAGCAGTCGGCGGAGAAGATAGGCGAGCATGGCGGCAGATTATCCTACGAACGCGCCGTGCCACGTTCGCGGCGGCGGTAGCTGATCACCGCCGGCAGCAAAACGCTAAGCAGCAGCAAAACACCAGCGGCCAATGGCCACAGCACCGGCTCGTTCCATTCGTGCCGCTGCCGCTCACGCGCAGCAACGTCGATGCGCTGATATTTGAGCGTGTTGTGACCGACGTCGTTCGGTTTGCGGTTGAGTAGCCACGCGTGGCTCAGGGTGTATGTCTTGGGGTGAAAGCCGTAGATCCAAGGCGCGTCTTTCTGTAGCAAGACCACGGCCTGACGGATGATGCCGAGGCGCTCCGGGCCGCGCGGGCCGTCGCTCTCCATGTTTTTCATGCGCTCGAACAGGCGGTCGAATTCTGGATTGGCATAATTGGAGGCATTCTCACCGCCCTTCGCCACCTTGCCCTCGGCACTGTTGAGCAAGAAGAAAAAATTCTCCGGATCGGGATAATCGGCGTTCCAGCCGAGGTAATAAAGCTGGACCGCGCCCTTGCGTATTTTTTCCTGAAAGCGGTTGAAGTCGGTCGAGCGGACAACGAGCTGAATATCGAGCTTTGAGAACTGCCGCGTCAGCCAGTCGAGTCGTGACTTATCGCCCATACCGCCACTCGTCGTATCAAGGCTGATCACCAGCGGCTCACCGGTTTTTGCATCGCGTCCGTTCGGCCAACCGGCTTCGGCAAGCAGTTTTTTCGCCGCTTCGATGGGCTTGCGCCGTGCCTGTCCATCAACCCAGTCATATACCACCGGATTGTTGCCTGCTTCGCCCTCGATATAACCAAAGATACCGGGCGGTAGTGGGCTGGTCGCTGCGATGCCGCGACCGTTCATGAAGATCGAAATAAACTCCTCCTGGTCGATGGCAATCGACAGTGCCTGACGCAGCTTGGTCGCCGAGTCGGACAGACTGCCGACCACCGGGTCGAGCATGTTGAAGCCCATGTAATAAGTCGAGGCGCGGACGCTGGTCAGCAAACGAATGCCTTTACTGCGCATCTCATCCGACAGTTGCACATCGCCGCCAACGTTCAGACGAACCGCCTGATCGAAGCTGTCTGACGAAATTCCGGAAGCATCGAAATAGCCCTGCAGGAACTTGTTCCAGTAAGGGATGCTCTCCTTTTCCCGAACAAAGATCGCCTTGTCAATAAACGGCAACGCCTTGCCGCAATCGGCCAGCAAGCCCGCCGCTGCGTCATCGGGCTCACCGCCACAGGGATAAGTCTCACCGTGGAAATTGGGATTGCGCTCAAGCACCATGCGGCTGTTCGGGTTGTTCTGCGTCAGCATGAAGGGGCCGGTGCCGATCGGATACCAGTCGAGCGTCAGATTCTTTTCGGCCATGCCGGGCTGGTTATAAAACCGGTCGGCCTCGCGCGGCACCGGCGCAAAAAAAGGCATGGCCAGCCAATAAAGGAACTGTGGATATTTGCCGTGCAGCTTGATGCGGTAGGTGTAAGGATCGACACGCGTTACACCATCAAGCGCAAAACGGTCGAGGTCAAGCCAGGCATCGGCCGGCATTTCCTTGGCTGCCTTTTGCAGATGGGCGCCAAGTTCCTTGAGACCGACGATGTGCTCGGCCATCATGCCGAAGATCGGTGAATGCAGGCGCGGATGCGCCAGCCGCTTGATCTCGTAGATATAGTCGTCAGCCGTCAGTTCGCGCGTTCCCACGTGCTTGAACTGGTCCAGACGTTCGATGCCGCGCAGCTTGTCGCGGTCGAGATCGGCATAAACCGGCTTGCCCGAATCATCGATGGCGAAGGCCGGATGCGGCTGGTAACGGATCCCCGGTTTGATGCGAATCTCGTAGACGCTATGCGCAATTGCACTGATCGGCGAATCGGCCGGCAACTCTCGCCCCGCCGCATCGTAATAGCGCGGCACGGGAAGCGATTCGGCGCTGCCCGGAATCAGCGTATACGGGCGCTTGAGATAGTCGTACTGCAACGGCGTCTCGTAAACCTGCGCCGTAAAAGTAATCTCATCTTCGGTATACGACTGCACCGGGTCAAGATGCTTTGGGCGCTCGGTAAAGGCTGAATAGAGAATATTCTGCCCACGCTCGGCGGCGGGATAGGGATCGTTCTGCTCGCTGCTGCACGCGGATAGCAGAAGAAACAATGACAGACAGACAGGTCGCAAAAAACGCATGGTGCGAAGTGTAGCGCGAAGTGCTATGTTTTTGCCGCCACGATCCGGCCAATGTCATTATTTGCCCAGCAGACGAGGAGTATTTTCCAATTCAGGTATGAGCCTGAAGCGACGACGAACTGGGTGACTTGATTGCGCGGGCTGACGAGTTAAAAAAGCAAGTCTAAGGGATTGCAGCCAAAGCTGGGGGCTGCCGTTACGGTTTGTTTTTGATCTTGA
>CAJAHZ010000489.1 GCA_903939665.1 uncultured Pseudomonadota bacterium
AAACGGAATCGTGAGAGGCGACAAACTTGGCTTCGATGGGGATCTTCAAGCGGCCGAATTCGGCCTGCGGCACGATGCTGGCGGCGAAGGCTGCCGGGGCAGGGAATACCACGGTTTTGCCCGCCAGATCAGCGGGTTTCTGATAGGGACTTTCTTTCCTCACCACCAGAATGCCTTTGATCTTGCGATCCTGTTCCTTGCCAAAGGCCCGGTAGCCCGATGCCGTATGGAAGACCACGTAGTGATAGGGGTTCATGTAGGCCAGGTCGTACTCCCCCTTTCCCAGGCGCTCCTCAAACACGGGAATGTTGGGTGCGGTACGAAAGACCAGCGTAACGCCGGCCCGTCGGCTGATTTCTGCCAGGAGCGGCCCCCAATCCTCCGCCAACCGGGTCGCGGACTGTTGCGGCACGACGCCAAACGTCAGGTGGGATTCCACGGACTGCTGAGCCGCTGCGGGAAGACTGATGCAGCAGCAGAGCAGCAGGGTGTTGCAGAGGAGTTTGCGCCCCCACGCAGCCGGATTCACCCGTGCTCCTTGAGTTTTAGAAGTGATATGTTTTTCGTGTGGTGGATGGCGTAGCCATTGCCACCGGCTGCCTTCGCCCGGTACATCGCGGCGTCGGCGTTTTTCAGCAGCGCCACTTCGTCCTCGCCATCGAACGGATACTCGGCACAGCCGAAGCTGCCGCCGAGGAAGATTTCGTTCTCTTCGATCAGCATTGGCTGGCCCAGCGCATCAATCAGCTTGCTGCACAGGCTGCCGATGTTCATTTCACCGACCAGTCCCGGTGCGAGAATGACGAATTCGTCACCTCCTAAGCGTGCCACGGTGTCGCACTCCCGCACGGTTCTGGCCAGGCGTTTGGCAGCTTCCTGCAGTACGTGGTCGCCAACGGCGTGGCCGAGCGTGTCGTTAATCGGCTTGAAGTGATCAAGGTCGATGAAGATCAGCGTGAATTGCACACCGGAGCGCTTGGCCTGAGCCAGCATCTGCGCCAGTCGGTCCTGAAACAGGAGCCGGTTGGGCAAGCCGGTCAGGGTGTCGTGATGCGCGAGGTAGGACAGGCGCTTTTCTGCCCGTAACAGCCGTGACAGGTCGGAAAATACCGCGATGTAGCTGAGAATACTGCCATCAACGTCGCGGGCGGCGCTTACCGTCAGCCACTCGGGATAGACCTCGCCATTCTTCTTCCGGTTGGAGATCTCGCCCTGCCAACGCCCGTTCTCACGCAGTGCCCGCCAGAAATCGGCATAGAACGCGGCATCCTGCATGCCGGAACTGAGAAGACGGGGTGAGTGGCCAATCGCCTCTTCTGCGCTGTAGCCTGTGATGCGGCTGAAGGCAGGGTTTACGGCGAGGATTATTCCCTCGATATCGGTAATCATCACGCCCTCGTCGGCGCTTTTGAATACCATCGAGGAAATCTGGTTTTCAAATTCGTTTTCGCGCAGTGCGGTGACGTCACGCAGAATCCAGTGCAGGTAGGGCACATAACCATCCTTGCTTACTGCCAGCGCCTGGGCAGTGACGATCAATGGCGATCCACTGCCCGTTTCACGCCGCAGGTGTATTTCGTGCCCTTGTTCTGGAGATTCCTTGCTCTCGATAGCGTTCGATTGCAGGGCAAGAAAGGTGTCGTGGTGCGATGGGAATACCAGCTCGTTTAGCTGGCGACCTAGTAATTGGCTGAGGGGGGCCAGAGCCGCTCCCGCCGGATTGCTCTGCAGAATGGTGCCGCTGGCATCGGTGATGAGGTGAATGTCGCGCGAACTTCGCATCAGTTTCTCGAGTTCCTCGCGGCTTTCCAGGAGGCGGTCTGATGATTCGCGTAGCGCCTCGTAGTGCGCTTCGAGTTCGCCATTGCGCTCGACCATCTGTTGCAGGTCTTCCGCGTAGCGGTAGAGCTGATCGTGCAGGGTGGCGGAACGGGCGCTGCCGGGCAGGCGTACGGCTTGGCCGTCTGCCGGCAGGGCGGTGTCGAGGGTGTCGGATTCAGTGCTCATGGCGACCTCACTTGGCAAGGGTTTCCTTGATGGCGGCGACGAGTTGTAGCGGACTGAAAGGCTTGATGAAGTAGGCGTCAGCGCCGCGTTGAACACCATCGTCGTAGTCGCGCGCCTGACCGCGGGCCGTAACCATGATGACGCGCGTATTCGTAAGTTGCGGGTCGCTCTTGATCGCGTCAAGCACCTGCAAGCCGTCGAGTTCCCCTGGCATCATCACGTCGAGAACGACAACGTCGGGCTTCTGCTGACGAGTGATCTCAAGCGCGGTCTTTCCGTCCTCTGCTTCGAGCACATCAAAGGCTTTGCCCAAGGTAATGCGTATCAGGCGGCGAATGTCGGAATGATCATCAACGAGCAGAATTTTGGTCATGGCTGATTCACCTCGGGTAGGTTTTTGATAACGAAGTCAGTAGTGCCTGCTGAATCACGAAGCCTGCTTTTCTGGCGACCAGCCATCTGTAACTCGGCGATGGCACGCAAGCGGTCAAAAGGAATTGGCTTGGGGAGGACGGGTATCCCATCCGGAACGCCGCCGTGAAGTGCAATATCCGCTGCGTCCAGACCGCTCACCACAACGATCGACACGCCTGCCAGCTCAGGCGATGTTTTGATTGTGCGCAACATGCGGAACCCATCCATCCCGGGCATTTGCAAGTCGGCAATCACGAGGTCCGGCTTTAGATTGCCCAAGCGGATCAGCGCCTCGTAGCCGTCCCCGGCGCTAGTAACGATAGGTTGCATCGGCCAGCTACGCAGCTTGATTTCGTAGAGTCGTCGCAAGGTGGGATCGTCTTCGACCACAAGAATGTTGAATGGCAGGGGCGGAGCCGCCTGAGCCTGATCATCCGCACGCCGCCGCGGTGAGACCTCGGCGGGAACGGCAGTAACGGAAGGGGTGTTCAGCAGGCGCTCGATTGATGTCCGCGTTATGCGACGGTGACCACCATCCGTTTTCCAGGCCTCAAGCAAGCCGCTTTCAGCCCAAAGCTGCGCGGTGCGCAACGACACGCCCAGCAGTTCTGCTGCTTCGCGGGTGGTGCAAAACGATTTCGGAATTCGTTTGTGATGAGCCATGGCTGGGTTGGGCTGATTCGTTAGTGTTTCTTTTGGGTCAGAAAAATCGGCTTCAAAGACACGTGGACGCTACCAAGGTATCACATATTATCATTTAGCAATAGTTTTTATCATAATTTGGCGTGCTGGTGACCAAAAGTACACCGCCGCACAGTAAGTTTTTTTGCTTATCGGGTCGAAAAAATACGCAGGCGACTGGGTAAAACGGTCAAACGCGGCCCGCCTGACGGGAATTGGAGGTGGGCATATCAGGGCTGCAGTGGCCGAGCCGCTTTGATATACCGTCGAGCTTCAAGCAGGTTGCGAGCTCGTGGGGGGGCTGCAAAATATGGCGATTAAGTTCGCTGGATGCTCAGCCTAACCGTGCTTCGTGCCTTCTCGCATTACAAACGGCGGCGGCCCTTGATAGTTTTCTTGCCCATAAGAAGCAAATGGGCTATAGATATAATATCTACCAAATATAACAGAAGTGACAAAGTGGATAAATTGTTTGGATGAGTTCTCTCTTAGTACGAGGGAATCAATGGAAATGGGGCAGGGCTGACTAGGGGATGATCATGAGCGCCGGCGCTATTGGTGGCATGGGTGGAATGATTGGCATGGGTGGCATGGGCGGCATGGGTGTCGGCTCTGCTTGCGATGCAAGGGGTATGGGCGGTGCTGTTGGTAGTGCGCCGGTGGCGGCAGGTAATGCCCATCCGTCCGGTGTTTCGGAAGTAGCACCAAGTGCGAGGGTATGTATCTCAGCGGCTGCTGAAAAGGCACTGTCGACCGAGAGCGCAAAAGTCGGAGCAGGTTTACCGGCGACCGCCAATGTGCATCCGGGAACTCACACCATCGCCGACACAGGCTCGATAAATCCGAGACTTTCCGATTTCAGTGTTGTCACGAACCTGAATGTCAACGTCGATATTCAAAATATTAACGCCAGCGTTGATGGGTTGAGTGGTAATCGCTTCGATGACATTGTCGCTGCGCTGCTGATCGCCATGATGCTGCAGCAGCAGGACAAGCAGACATCCTTCTTGTCAGGCTGATGCCGTGACAGAAAGTGTGCTGGACGACCGCCTCGGCTGCAATGGTCCCGTAATAAATAAGGGGTTCTAAAATGGCATTGGGTATTGCAACAGGGATTTCAGGGGGCGGTGCTACCCTTGCTCGGGCACTGACCAATCCAAAGGTGAGTAGCCTCGCCAAATCGCTCGATATCGATCTTGGTAACGAGGCGACGGTCAACACGCTGCTGGTGCAGGTGGCTAAGGTGCTGGGCCACGCCGCAGCAACGCCGAGACTGCCAGGATGTTCCGCAGCTTTTTCTCTTGGCTTTAGCCGGGTGGTGTCGGTTGCTTGTATTCCGGCTGTATTGCAGGCCTACCGAGAGATTGCTGCGTTGTAGCTTGAAGCCATCCATGACGCTAGCCAGTTGCCCGGTCGAATTAATCCGGTTCACGCCGCGCAATTAACGTTCATCGGTTTGTGGGTGGGCTTGAATGTTTTGCGTTTCCGATTGGTGTCATGCCATCGCCTGGAGCAAATCCCACTACTTTTTTTCATTTGTGCGCCAATCGGCCCCCGCTTGCCTGTCGCCTGGCTACGCAAGTGCCGATATTGTCATCTGTATCATCTCTTGCGTTTTTGTTATCTTAGGCATATGATCAAATTATAAATAAATACGTTTGCCTATTTATCAACGCTGTACCGAAGTCGTTTTTATGAAGGAATTCATGATGGTTTACCCCGCCCATTCCCCCCGTGAAATCCGCCGCAACCTGGATATGAATCAGAAAGATTTCTGGTTAAAAGTGGGAGTTACCCAGAGTGGTGGTTCTCGCTATGAAAATGGTCGGAACATGCCAAGGCCGGTAAGTGAGTTGTTGCGCATTGTCTATGTCGAGCAGATCGACCTGCGGAACATTCAGCGAATGGATATCGAAGTTGTTAACTATCTGAAGAGAGAAGATGCGGCGCTGTTCAAAACCCTGAAAAAAGCGGTCAAGGAAAAAGCAAAGGCTGCGTCTGTTCAAATGGTCTGAGCTACTGGTTTTCAAGGGCGGGTTGCTTGTCGCCCGGTGAAAGTGTGCTTGTAATACTTGCTTGTTTTGGCCGGTAGTTGAAAGTGCCGATGCCTTGAATCAGTTGGCTGATGGAGCATTTCGATGAACCCAAAAATGCAACGCCTGTTCGATAGCTTGAAGGATGGAGTGCTCATCGTTTCTCCAGTTGGTCGCGAGGTCCTTTACGCTAATCAAGCAGCGCAGGCGATGCTGCCGGTGACCATTGGCAAGCCGCTTTTGGGTGAGTGGATGCATAGTCAGCTCAGCGCTATCCAGCGTGGTTATCTCAAGCCGCCCTTGATATTCGTGATTGGTTTGCCTGGGCAGAGGCAGGTTGAAGATCAGATCCAGGTCACCCTGCTGCCGAGCCCGGTCGGAAATGACTTTGTTGCGATCTTGAAAAATGTCTCTGATGAGCAGGCATACGAAAACGTGATCAGCAACCTTGCGGAGATGCTTGACTGCGAATTTCGTGGGCCAATGCGAGAGTTTCTCGGTGCGCTTGTCAAGATGCTCTCCCAATTTGAGTCCAAGGCTGAGGAAAACTGGGCGCTGAGGGAATCGGTTGCTGAAGTGTCGCGAATGGGTTCCCTGCTCGAAGGGCGTTTGCAACAGATCGGCCTGCTCGCGTCGGCATTCAAGGAAGCGCCAATGTGCTGCGACGAGCGGATTGTTGTGTCGGAACTGATCAACGACGTGTTGGTTTCGACCCGACCTTTACTCGCCGAGCACGGATTGCGCGTCAGTTTCTCAGGCATTGGCGATGGCCTGCCAGTGATCTACGGTAGCCGGACCTTTCTGGTGCAGGCGCTGGCCGGTTATCTGCGTCACCTCGTCGAGCGGATCGACCGAGGGGTGAACATACTGCTTTCAGCAAAGACGAAGGGAAATTTCATACTCCTGTCCATCGCCAGTTACGGGAGGAGTACGCCCCCTGGCAAAAGCAGGCGCGTACTTCTCCCTCTATTGAGCGCCAGAGGATCAACAACCTTCGAAGTGCTTGGGCTAACTTTGCCACTCTGCAAGAGAGTGGTTGAGCTGAGCGGAGGAAGTGTTCACTTTGACGACGGTGCAGGCGAAATGAGCAAGATCACCTTTGAATTACCCGTCGGGGCGCCGGCTGTGAGAGAGCGGGAAAATGGTTTGCAGCAAGCCCAGCGCTACGCTCAGGACTTGCTTACTTTGATGCAGCGCCAGGCAGCAGCCATTCAACACTAAGGAGAGAAGAATGAAAACGATTGTACTGGTCGTGGATGATCAAGCCGATATTCGTAAGCTGGTGCGCATGACACTCGCCATCAGCGATGCCGAAGTCTACGAAGCAGACTCGGGAGAGAGTAGCGTAAAGATGGCGTCGAGCCTGCGGCCGCAAGTTGTTCTGATGGACGTCATGATGCCAGGTGAAATTGACGGCTATGAGGCGTGTCGCCGTATCAAGGATGATCCGAGTCTGACCGGAACCGCCGTCGTCATCTTGACGGCGCGTGGTCAGCAGAGCGATCTGGCGGCCGGTATGGCAGCCGGTGCCGATGCTTATCTCGTAAAGCCTTTCAGCCCCCTGCAGTTGCTTGATGCGGTTAACGAACTGGCAGGAAAAGCCCGGCGTCTGGCTGCTTGAAATAGGGGCGAGAAATGTGTGCGACGGTGTTGCCGGAAAAAGATCGCAAGATGCTTCCAGATTCGTCATTGCCCCTTGAAGGAGGAATCGGGAGCAGCCCTTTTCGAAGTCATTTGAGCCTCGTCGTGGGTGCCTTGATCCTGCTGTTTGGAATCGCCAGTGGTATGACAACCAGTCTGTTTCAGTCCACCAACGATCAGCGCTTCAGTAAAGCGGCAACGCTGGCGCAACAGCGGTTTAATGGCGAGATCCGGTACATCAACGGAGTTGCCGAAGCGCTCACCCATAGCCCCCCGGTGCTCGATGCGTTGGATCCGGCGGGAAAGGCCAGCCAGCCGGGCGCGCTATTTGTTGGCGCCACCTCCGGGCTGCCGGCTGAGCTGGAAGGGCTGGTCATATATGACCAGCAGGGGCACGTGCTGGCTAGCAAAAACTATGCAGAAAGGTCGGCAGGTCTGCATAAAAGCATGCTGGTTGAAATCGTTTCAACCGGGAAGCCTGCGGTGCGGCTGGGTGCGCAGGCGGGGGTAGCCCACTATCTGTTGGGTTACCCGATCATTCTTTCTTCCACCGAGCCGCTGCTTGGGGTGCTGATCGCCGAGGTTGACTTCGCCAGGCTGGCCGAGCGTGCGCTTGATATGGGCAGTCCGAACATGATCGCTGAGTTGCGCCTGGGTTCCGGTGAAAGTCTGTTCAGGGTAGGCAGCTTCGTGAATGGTGATGAGCGACTCAGTGTGTCACTGGCGCTTGGGCAGGCAGAAGGTCTACTGCCGCCAATCCATCTGGAACTCAGCCAGCCAAAAAAAGATGCGCTACGACCTTTCTCCGGGCTCCGCTTTTTCTTTCTGCTTTTTGCCATCGGCATCGTTGCATATATTGCCTTTCGCATTGCACGTCGCCGCGCTGCACCTCACCCGTGGACCGAGCCGGATCATGAATTTTCATCATCTCCCCGGAGCAATGAGCATCAGCTGCTGTTGAAAGACCGTGCGTTCATGGCCAGTAGCAGCGGCATCATTATTGTGTCGATGAGTAGCCGACCGTCGATTGTCGAAATTGTTAACCCCGCCTATGAAACCATCACGGGCTATGCGCCTGCCGAAATTGTCGGCCAGCCTCCCGGCAAGTTAAGCGAAACGGATAGAGATCAGCCAGGTTTGCGGGAATTGAGATGTGCGATTGCTGAGGAGCGGTCAGCCACTGTGACGCTGCGCAATTATCGTAAGGACGGTTCCTTGTTCTGGAACAGGCTCTCGGTCTCGCCGGTGCACGATAGTCATGGCCGGCTCACGCATTACGTTGGTATTTTGAACGACATCACCGCCCAGAAAAGTGCGGAAGAGCAGGTAATGGCTTGGGTGAGGCGTCTCGATATGCTCAGTGCAATGAGCGTTGATGGCTTGGTTGCCCTGGATATGAACAGCCGCGTTTCGTATGCGAATGATGCTTTTTTACGCGCGTTCGAACTTGATTTGCCGGCGGTAATGAGGCTTGAGCTGCGGGACCTTGATCAACATCTTGCCCAATGTTGTGATCCGCGCTATCCGTACCCCAGCATCGAGGCGCACCCATCGACGCTCGGAATCGACGGGGCGTTTAACTGCGAAATGGAAATCCAGCTGGCTCGCCCGCAGCGACGCGTTTTGCTGAGAACGATTCGGCAGGGTAGTCACGAAACATCGCTGTTGCTGTATTTTCAAGATATCACCAAGGCTCGCGAGCTTGAAGAGATGAAAAGCGAGTTTCTTGCCACTGCGGCTCATGAGTTGCGAACCCCGATGGCAAGTATCCTCGGCTTTTCGGAACTGCTGCTACAGCGCGATTTCGATGCGGAAAGCAGTCGGGATCCGCTCGAAATAATCGTCCGTCAGGCGCATCGCGTCACCGATTTGCTCAACGAATTGCTCGATCTGGCGCGTATCGAAGCGCGCCGGGGGAAGGATTTCAAGCTCGCCGTAGAAGACCTGCGTCCCATCGTGGAAGCCGTCATTTCTTCTATTCCAGAGTCGACTGATCGGGTGCTGATCAATGCGCCTGATCGTGTTGCTCTAGTCAATGTGGATAAACAGAAAATTCATCAGGTGTTGAGCAATC
>CAJAHZ010000490.1 GCA_903939665.1 uncultured Pseudomonadota bacterium
CATGGTAATTGCCAGTGATTTTTACACTAATCGGCAGTTCTGCATAAAACTCTTTCGTCGCCTCCTGCCCTGGCTTGAAGAGATCGAACTGCAATCCCCTCCCCATACCAGCTTGATTAATTTCAACAAGCAGCGACTCAACCTCGGACTTGTTCGGTAACTGCTTCAGCAGCGCCCCAAAAGAACGATCCATTTCATTCAATTGCTGAATATACAGGTCGAGACTGATGGCCTGCTTTTTCTTGACGACGAACTCATCCTTGAGTTTCCCTTCGTCTTTCTGCCGCACCTCCAGAACGTCCAGTTCGTCGACCCAAAGAAACCACCAACCTGCCAACAACACAATAACAAAAAGGCCAAGCAATGCTGCAGCACGGGGCAAGACCGGCCACGTGCCAACGTCCTTCGGATTCAGATTCCGAAAATCGTCGAGCAGAGCCTTGAAATCAACTTTCTGGATCGTAGGCGCCTTCACTTTTTATCCTTCGCCGACTCTGCAGGTTTGAGCGCTGCCGGTTTCTGAACATCCTGACTCGGCGTACGCTTGATCGAGGCATTCAAACTAAACTCATAAACCCGACGATTGGCAAGCGATGCCGACTTGATCTCTATCAACTGCGGCTTTTCCAACCAGGGAGACGCTTCAATATTGCGCATCAACGCAGATACCCGCGTATTGGATTGCGCATATCCCCCAAGAGCAATTTTTTGCCCATCCTGCTTGACCGAACGAAGATAAATCCCCTCAGGCGTTTGCTTGGCCAATTCATTCAACAAACGTACAGCCTCTGCACGATCCCTTTGCAATGACTCGATGATCTGCTTACGCGCAAGCAAGGCTTGCGTTTTTTCCTTCAACTCCTTGATCTGGTCGATCTGCTTATCAAGAACCGCGATTTCTTTCTTGAGGAAAGCGTTCTTTTCCTCCTGACTCGCCACCCACCCGGAGATCAAGCTATATCCTACAAAAACGATCAAGCCGGCGAGAACGGAGATCAAACCGATCAACGCATAAAACTGCTGCCGTTTTGCCTTACGTTTTTCCTCACGGTGAGGCAGGAGGTTGATGCGTATCATTCGTCGAACCTCCGCAGCGCCAGCCCGCACGCGACCATTAATGACGAAGCGTCGGTCAGGAGGTTCTTGGCACGAACCCGGTCGGAAAGTACCATGTCGGCAAAGGGATTGGCGACAATGGTATTGATTTGGGTACGCGAAGCCACCACTTCGTCGGCGCCGGGAATAACAGCGCAGCCGCCTGACAGAACGATATGGTTGATCTGGTTAAATTGTGTGGAAGTGAAGAAGAACTGCAAGGCACGCGAAACCTCCAGCGCCATGCTCTCGATATAGGGACGCAGAAGCTCGACTTCGTAATTGTCGGGAAGATTGTTGCTACGTTTCGCCGCTTCCGCCTCTTCAAAACTCATACCGTAATGACGGGCGATATCCTGTGTCAGTTGATTGCCGCCAAAAGCCTGCTCACGCGCATAGAGTTGCTGATCATTACGCAGAACCGTCAGGTTCATCACGTTGGCACCGACATCAACCAAAGCGATAATCTGCCCCTTGCCGCCGTCTGGAAACTGCTTTTCTATCAATTCAAACGATGAAAGAACTGCGTAAGACTCAACATCCATCACGATTGGCTTCAGACCCGCGGCTTCCGCGACGGCAACCCTGTCCTCAACCTTTTCCTTGCGCGATGCCGCGATCAGCACTTCAATCTCATCAGGAGACGAAGGTGCGGGGCCGAGGACCTGAAAATCCAGATTAACCTCTTCCAACGCAAACGGAATATATTGATTGGCCTCGGACTCAACTTGGACTTCGAGTTCTTCCTCACGCTGTCCGGCCGGCACGATAATTTTCTTGGTAATCACGGCCGATGCAGGCAAGGCAATCGCCACGTGCCTGGTTGAGGTTGCCAGTTTCTTCCAGGCCCGTTTGACAGACTCGGCAGCGGCTTCCAGATTGACGATATTGCCATCAGAAACGACATCTTTCGGCAAAATCTCGATCGTGTATCGCTCCACACGATAGCCATCCTTACCATTGCTGGTGAGTTCAACCATCTTGACCGACGACGAGCTGATATCGACACCTATCAGTGCGCGTGCCTTAGTACTGAAGATCGAAAGATCGAGTTGCAAATCGCTTCCCTCGCCGAAAAAACCCTTGAATAATTTGTAGTTAGCGGGTTTATAGATAATCTACATTAGATGCTAGCAACAAGCATCGGGTGTGTAAAGCTATTTTTCAACTGCTGTTTCAGGCCATTCTGGCTGCGCTTATAATAGGCGCCGTTTGCCATTTCTCTTGGACGCCGTCTTGCCTACCCTTCTTCGCTGGATCCTTTATCCGGTACTCCTCCTCGTTGGACTCGCCGCGATGGCCGTCGCTATGGCGGGCGTTGTTCTCATCCTGACCTACCCCAACCTCCCCTCGCTCGAAGTCCTGACCGACTATCGCCCGAAGATTCCGCTGCGGGTTTACACCGCCGACGGCCACCTGATTGGCGAATTCGGCGAAGAACGACGGGCCGTCGTCCGCATTCAGGACGTTCCCGACATCATGAAACAGGCCATTCTGTCCGCCGAAGATGAACGCTTCTACGAGCACGGCGGCGTAGACATCCTTGGCGTTCTGCGTGCCGCCTACTTCAACCTGCTGGGCGGCGGTGCGCGCCAGGGCGCGTCAACCATTACGCAGCAGGTTGCCAAAAACTTTTTTCTCTCGTCCGAAAAAACCTATTCCCGCAAGCTCTATGAAGCGCTGCTGTCGTTCAAGATTGAACACAACCTCAGCAAGGATCAAATTCTGGAGCTCTATATCAACCAGATTTATCTTGGGCAACGCGCGTATGGCTTTGGAGCCGCCGCCCAGATCTATTTCGGCAAACAACTGGCAGACTTAACGGTAGCCGAAGCAGCCATGCTCGCTGGTCTGCCGAAGGCACCGTCGGCATACAACCCCGTCGTCAACCCGAAACGTGCTCGACTGCGTCAGCAATACGTATTGCGCCGGATGCACGAACTTGGCTTTATCGACACAAAACAACAGGAAGCCGCACTCAAGCAAACCCTGGTGGTCAAGCGCGACACCAACGACTTTGCTGTCCATGCGGAATTTGTCGCCGAAATGGCGCGCCAGATTGCTGCCGAGCGCTTTCCGGATGACGTTTATACGCGCGGACTGCGCGTTCACACGACAATCCTCAAAGCCGACCAGGAAGCCGCCTACGCCAGCCTGCGGCGCGGCGTATTCGATTACGACCGGCGTCATGGCTATCGCGGCGCCGAGGCTTTCCTCGACATGACGGAAGTAAAATCGGACCAGGACGAGGCGCTGGACGAACTGTTACAGGACATCAACGGTACCGAAGACCTGCAGCCAGCGATCGTGCTCAAGGTAGAAGCGAAACAGGTGCGTGCTTATCGACGGGGCGGCGAACTGGTCACGATCAGCGGCGACGGACTCAAATTCGCCGCACGAATGATCGACGAAAAGGCACCACCCAACAAACGCCTGCGCCGCGGTGCGCTGATCCGTGTCCAAAAAGACGACAAGGGCAGTTGGCAGATTGCCCAGATGCCCGAGGCCGAGGCCGCCTTCCTCGCTGCCGATCCGTACACGGGCTCGATACGCGCGCTGGTCGGCGGTTTCGATTTCAATCGCAACAAGTTCAACCACGCGACACAAGCCTGGCGGCAGCCGGGTTCAAGTTTCAAGCCCTTCATATACTCGGCTTCGCTGGAAAAAGGCTTCACCCCGGCTTCGATCATCAACGATGAGCCGATCGTCTTTCCCGCTTCAGTTACTGGCAGCCAGGCTTGGGAACCGAAAAATTACGATGGAAAATACGAAGGCCCGATGCGCATGCGCACCGGTCTGGCCAAATCGAAGAACATGATCTCAATCCGCATACTGCAAGCCATTGGCGTGCAATATGCCCAAGACTACGTCACCCACTTTGGTTTTGAAACCGACAAACACCCGCCCTACTTGACCATGGCGCTTGGTGCCGGCTCGGTCACGCCCTGGCAAATGGTGAATGCCTACGCCATCTTCGCCAACGGCGGTTACCGCATCCAGCCCTACATCGTCAGCGAAATTCAGGACGAGAAAAAACAGTCACTGGCCCAAGCGCAGCCAGTGAGCCCCGGTAACGAGGAGATGCGTGTCATCGACCCGCGCAACGCTTATGTAATGGACAGCATGCTGCGCGATGTCACCATTTACGGCACGGCTGCCCGCGCCTCAGCGACATTGAAACGCAAGGATCTGGCAGGCAAGACGGGCACGACCAATGAGCATGTGGATGCCTGGTTCTGCGGCTATCAACAGACCGTCGTAGCTTGCTCGTGGATCGGTTTTGACCAGCCAAAAAACCTTGGCAACGGTGAAACGGGCGGCTCAGCAGCACTGCCAACCTGGATCGGCTACATGGCCAAAGCGCTCAAGGACATTCCCGAGTCTTTCCTGCCGCAACCTGAAGGTCTGGTCTCGGTCGATATGCCAGGACACGGCAAGGGTCCGACCAAGGAACTGTTCTTCAAGGAGAATGTACCGACTGAAGTGCCGCCGGCACCGCCCGAGGACGAAAACGCAAAACCGGTGGATTAAACCCCGGTTTTCGAATTACCTGAATTAATCGGATTCGCCGCTCAATGCAACAAACTCGCCGGACTGCGCACTGACCAGACCGGACAGCGCGGCCAGCAACTCGCTGCCATCGCGGGTATCGCGCCAGGCCGCGCCGTCCCAGCGGTAGTGAAAGCCGCCGGAGCGGGCGGCGACCCAGATTTCCTGCGCCACGCCGTGTCGATTGACGATGATCTTGCTGCGGTCCGCAAATTCGATTTCCAGCACGCCGCCACTGGGCGTCTCGAAATCGAGATCGGCACTGCTCGCCTCAAGAGCCGCCTCAATTTTTCGCAATGCCGTATCAGCAAGTGCGTTGAATTCACTATCATTCATCTGTGCTACCATTTTTCATTTTTCGGGTTATCGACCAATGCATCGCCACTTCGCGCTATCAGTACTATTGATTTCCGTTTTTTTCAGCGGCTGCGGAAGCAAAGGAGCACTTAAACCGCGACCGGTACCGGTAACGCCCGAATCAACTGCACCGGCTCAAACGGCGCCGGACGCCAAGCCTGACGATCTTACCACGGCCAAAGATCCCGCCCGATGACCGCTTTCGCTCTCAACAAAGGCGTTCTGCACGCCGAATCCATTCCGCTCACCGAAGTCGCGAGCCAATTCGGCACGCCGTGCTACGTCTATTCGCGCTCGGCTCTTGAAGCCGCACTCGACGAATTCCAGCAGGAACTCGTCGGCGTTGACGCACTCGTCTGCTACGCCGTCAAAGCCAACGCCAATCTCGCCGTTCTCAACGTTTTTGCACGACGCGGTGCGGGCTTCGACATCGTATCCGCCGGTGAGCTTAAACGCGTACTGGCCGCCGGCGCGGAACCGAAAAAAATCGTATTCTCCGGCGTTGGCAAGACCGCTGCCGAAATGGCATTCGCGCTCGACACCGGCATTCTCTGTTTCAACGTCGAATCGGCACCCGAACTCGACCGCCTGAACGAAGTCGCAGCACGCGTCGGCAAGACGGCGCCAATCAGCCTGCGCGTCAACCCGAACGTCGACGCCAAAACACATCCTTATATTTCGACCGGCCTCAAGGAGAACAAGTTCGGCGTTGCCTACGAGGATGCACTGGCCCTCTATCGGCACGCCGCGAGCCTGTCGAACCTGGAGATAACCGGCATTGACTGCCACATCGGATCGCAGCTGCTCGACGCGGCCCCCTTCGCCGAAGCGCTCGACAAGGTCTTGCTGCTGATTGATCAGCTCACCGCTAACGGCATCAAACTGCACCACATCGACCTCGGCGGCGGTCTCGGCATCCGCTATCGAGACGAGGTAGCACCAACGGTCAAGGCATACCTCCAGCCGCTGCTGCAAAAGCTCAAGGATCGCGGGTTGAAAATTCTGCTCGAACCGGGCCGGCGACTGGTCGGCAATGCCGGCTTGCTACTCACCAAAGTTGAATATCTCAAGCCCGGCGAGGTCAAAAATTTCGCTATCGTCGACGCAGCGATGAACGATCTGGCCCGCCCCGCACTATACGACGCATGGCACGACATCCTGCCGGTTTCACCACGCGACGGTGCAACGCAAAGCTGGGAAATTGTCGGCCCGATCTGCGAATCCGGCGACTTCCTCGGCCACGACCGCCCACTGGCGCTGGCCGCCGGTGATCTGCTCGCCATCATGTCAGCCGGTGCCTACGGCATGGCCATGAGTTCGAACTACAACACCCGCCCACGTGCTGCAGAAGTCATGGTCGACGGGAAAACGGCGCAGCTCGTTCGGCGGCGCGAAACAGTCGAGGAGCTTTACGCGCACGAAAGTCTGCTGCCGTGACCCGTACCGGGCTGTTCCCCGTAGCACTGCTCGCAATACTTGCCGCACTGGCGGGCTGCTCGGACAAACCGGTGGGGAAAAAACCCGGCCCACCGGCAACGCTGATCACCGTAACCCAGGCCAAATCACAGCCACTTGATGTCATCGAGTCGACACTGGGTGCAGTCGAAGCCGTTATCGATCCGAAGGTCGCCGCCGAAGTGCCGGGGCGCGTGCTCAAGATTTACGTTCGCTCAGGAAATACCGTTAAAAAAGGACAGCTACTGGCCGAACTCGACCCGACCGACGCGACCGGACAGCACCATGCCGAGCAGGCGGAAACAGCGCGCCTGCGATCGCTGCTTGCCCAGCAGGAGCGTGTCGTCACGCGCCAGAACGAACTCGTCAGCAGAAACTTCATCTCCAGGAATGCTAGCGAAGACGCGGCAGCCCAGCGCGACGCGCTGAAAAGCCAGCTAACGGCAGCGCAGGCCCGCACCGCGGTGGCGGCCCACGGCTTGGCCCGGACGCGAATCACCAGCCCCGTTGACGGCACCATCGAGGTGCAAATCGCCGCGACTGGCGACTATCTCAAGGTCGGCGACCCGCTGGTTCGTCTCATCTCAAACAGCCGGCTGCGTGCCAACCTGCCGTTCCCCGAAAGTGCGGCGGGTCGTCTCAAGCGCGGACTCACCGTTCGCCTCTCCAGCCCGCTGGTGCCTGGCAAGGTAATCGTGGGGCTGATCGAAGACATCCGCCCGACACTCCTCGAAACCAGCCGTTCGCTCGAAGTCATTGCCCGCTTTGACAACCCGGCCGGGGCTGAAGAGCTCAAGAGTGGCGGCTCGGTCAATGCCGAAGTGATCATCGAGCGCAAGGAAGCCGCGGTGATGGTGCCCGAGCAGTCGGTCGTACTGCGCCCCGCCGGCAAGGTCGTTTACCTGATCGCCAATGGCGCGGCCCGGCAACAGCGGGTTGAGGCCGGCGCCAAGCAGAGCGGCATGATCGAGATACTCAAGGGGGTACAGGCCGGCGACACAATCGCTCTCGACGGCGCGGGCTTCCTGAGCGATGGCGCCGCGGTGACCGTCAAGGAAACCAGTCAGCCGGCAACAAAGGAAGCTCCGGTCGCCACGCCGGCAGCCGCCAAATGACCCTGCCCGAGCTCTCGATCAAACGCCATGTCCTGGCGTGGATGCTCAGTGCCGTACTGGTGCTCTTCGGCTTCATCGCCTACGACCGCATCGGCATGGATCGCTATCCCTACATCGAGTTCCCGGTCGTCTCGGTGACCACCGCGCTGAAAGGCGCCAACCCGGACATCGTCGACGCGTCGATCACCAACGTCATCGAAAGTTCGATCAACAGCACACCCGGCATTGAACATATCCAGTCGACCTCATCGCCCGGCATTTCCATCATCAACATCACGTTCAACCTCGAAAAGCGCATCGACGTCGCCTTCAACGAGGTTCAGGCGAAGGTCAACCAGGTCTTGCGCCGACTGCCGAAGGACGTCGACCCCCCAGTTGTCGCCAAGGTCGAAACCAACGCCCAGCCGATCATCTGGCTGGCCTTGCAGGGCGACCGCACGCAACAGCAACTTAACCAGTACGCAATCAACATCGTCAAGAAACGCCTCGAAACGATCGACGGTGTCGGCGAAGTACGCATCGGCGGCCGTCGCGACCGGACCATCCGCGTCAACCTGCTGCCGACACGCATGGTCGCGCTCTCGGTCACCGCGCAGGACATCACCGACGCCTTCAACCGTGAACATGTGCAGCTCGCCGGCGGCTTTGTCGTAGGCCAAAGTACGGAAAACCTGGTCAAGCTCGACCTCGAATTCCACACCGTCGACGACCTGCGCAATCTGGTCGTCGCCTGGAAGGGAAGCGCCCCGATCAACCTGTCCGATGTCGCCGAGGTCGAAGACGGCTTGGCCGATTACCGGCAGATGGCGCGTTTCAACGGAGAGATGACGGTCGGCCTCGGCGTCGTCAAGGTCGCCAACACCAACACGGTCGCCATTGTCGAAAAGGTCAAGGCCAAGCTGGAGGATGAACTACGGCCCCAGCTGCCAGCGGGACTCCAGTTGCACATCGTCTCCAACGATGCCGTATTCATCCTCGAAATCGTCAACTCGCTCAAGGAGCACCTGCTCGAAGGCACCTTGCTGGCGGCGATTGTCGTCTGGATCTTTCTGCGTTCGGTACGTTCGACGCTGATCATCTCGCTGGCCATCCCGGTCTCATTGATGGGCGCCATCGCCGTCATCTACTTCTTCGGCTACACGCTCAATTCGCTGACCTTACTCGCCCTACTGCTGCTCATCGGCGTCGTCGTCGACGATGCCATCGTCGTGCTGGAAAACATCTTCCGGCACCGTGAACATCTCGACGCAGACCCGGTATCGGCGGCAGTCAATGGCGCCAACGAAGTCGTTTTTGCTGTCTTTGCGGCGACCATGTCGCTGGTCTCGATCTTCGCGCCGGTGATCTTCATTAGCGGCATCATCGGCCAGTTCTTCCGCTCCTTCGCCGTCGTCGTCACCTTCGGTGTGCTGGTTTCGCTCTTTGTCTCGCTGACGCTGACACCGATGTTGTGCTCCCGTTACCTGAAAGTGGAGCAGCAACACGGCTGGCTCTATTACGCGCTCAACCGTTTTTTTAACGGCATGGATGCGCTCTATCGAAAACTGCTCCGCTGGGCGCTGCTGCATCGCTGGAAGGTCGTCGCGCTCACCATTGTCAGCGTCGCCTCATCCGCTTTCTTTTTTGCCAACATCGGCAAGACTTTCGCACCGGATCAGGACGAAGGGCGCTTCCTTGTCTACCTGCGCACGCCGCTTGGATCGAGCATCGACTACACCGACTCGCGCCTGCGCATGGTCGAAGCCGTTCTGCGCGCGCACAAGGAAGTATTCACCGAATTCGCGCTGATCGGCCTTGGCAGCGCCGGACAGGTCAATCAGGGGACAGTCGTTGCACGCATGCTGCCGCGCGACCAACGCAGCATCACGCAACAGGCGCTGCTCCCGGTATTGCGTCAGGAGCTGTCGCAGATTCCCGGTGCGCGCGTCTTTGCTGCACCCTATCCAATGGTGCAGGGCCAGCGCGGCGAGCCGCTTCAGTTCGTTCTGGTCGGCGAGAATTTGCAGGAAGTCGGGCGACTGACACGCGAGTTGCAGGGCAAGCTGGCCAGCGAGCCGGGAATCGGTCGACTCGATACCGACCTCCAACTCGACTTGCCGCAACTCGTCTTCCAGCCCGATCGTCTGCGCATCGCCGCCGCCAACCTCAACACGCAGGACGTTGCGCTGGCCATCAACATGCTCACCGGTGGCGTCGATATTGCCAAATTCAACGACGAACCCGGCGATGGCACACGCTACGACATTCGTGTCAAAGGCCGTGACGGCGAATTCACGCAACCCTCCGATCTATCAAAAATCTACCTGCGCGCCAAGGACGGCAAACTGGTTCGCCTCGACTCGGTGGCCAGCTTCAAGCAATCGCTTGGGCCGGCGGTGATTGGCCGTTTCGACCTGCAATACGCCGCAACCTTCTTCGCCAGCCCGACCATGCCGCTCGGCGAGGCCGTCAGCCTGGTCAAACAGGCCGCCGCCGAGATCCTGCCGACCGGCTATCAAGTCAAGCTGATTGGCCAGGCCGAGGAATTCGGCAAAACAGTCAAATACATGGCCTTCGCCTTCGGCCTCGCGATGATCCTGCTCTACATGGTGCTGGCCAGCCAGTTCGACTCCTTTGTGCAGCCCTTCATCGTCATGCTCGCCCAGCCACTGGCCATCATCGGCGGCGTTGCGGCACTCTGGCTGTTCGGGCAAACGCTGAACATTTATTCGATGATCGGCCTGGTGCTGCTGATCGGCCTCGTTGCCAAAAACTCGATTCTCCTCGTCGACCTGACCAACCAGCGACGGGTCGAAGGCATGGGCGTCGATGCAGCACTGACCGACGCCTGCCCGACCCGCATGCGGCCCGTCTTGATGACTTCGATGACCGTCATCCTGGCGCTGTTCCCGGCAGCGCTGGGCATCGGAGCCGGCGCAGAAACAAACCAGCCGCTGGCTATCGCGGTGATTGGCGGCATGATCTCATCGACGCTGCTCACACTGCTCGTCGTACCCTCGGTTTACTCACTGGTCGAAAACGGGCTGGCCGACTGGCAAAGCAAGCGCGTTGCCAACACCTGATCAACCCGCGAAATCAAGTGCCACAGGGGCGCGACTGATTGCCGCAGCACCGACAGAACCGGCAGGCACAGCGTAAAATCCATGCTTCACGCAAATTGCTGCCACCCCCATGCCCGTTCGCGATAACGCTCTGCAGACAAGCTCAACGCCACCGCTGACGCGGCTGCTCGCCTTGCGCCGCATTGAAGTGCTGACACAAGCGATGGTTCTCATTCTTGCTGTTGTCTGGCTGAAGATACCGCTCGCTATCGTGCCGATGGCAGCGGGCATCGCGCTGCTCGCCGCCATTAATCTCGCCACGCAATGGCGAGTCGATCGCGGCGGGCCCGTGACCGATGGCGAACTGTTTGCCCAACTCAGCGTTGACGTCGCCATCCTTGCGCTGCTGCTCTACTTTGCCGGCGGATCGGCTAACCCCTTCGTCTCGCTCTTCCTGATCCCGCCAACCATTGCCGCTGCAACGCTGCCAGCACGGCACGCCTGGTCAATGGCCGGCATCGCGCTGCTCGCCTACACCTTCCTGATGTTCTGGAATCTGCCGCTGCCGCCGCCGCAAGGCGAATTCTCGCAACTGGCGCAGCTTGATGCGCTGCTTGCCCGGGCGACCGGCACTGCGCCCGAACACGCCGGCCACATGAGTGGCTTCGCGCTGCACGTCCTCGGCATGTGGCTCAATTTCGTGATCAGCGTCGGTGTTGTCGCGTTCTTCCTGACACGCATGGCCGCCGCACTAAGAAGCCGCGAACGCGAACTCGCCGCAGCCCGTGAAGCCGCACTGCGTAACGAGCAGATTCTCTCGCTCGGCACGCTCGCTGCCGGCGCTGCACACAAGCTCGGCACGCCGCTTGGCACGATGGCGGTGATTATTCGCGAACTGGAACTGAGCCATGCCAACGACGACGGCAACCCTGAACTGAAAGCCGACCTTCATCTGCTGCGCGAACAGGTGAACCACTGCAAGCAGACCATCTCGCAAATCCTCGCCTCAGCCGGTCAGGCGCGCGACGAGAACCTGCAATCGATGGCCCTCGACGCCTACCTCGACAAGCTTCTCGAAGAGTGGCAGCTAATCC
>CAJAHZ010000491.1 GCA_903939665.1 uncultured Pseudomonadota bacterium
GATTTCGTGATGCTTGGCGGCATGCTCGCCGGGCACGACGAATGTGGCTCCGACATTGTCGAGCAGGACGGCGTGCGCAAGATGCGTTTTTACGGGATGAGCTCGCGTGAGGCGATGAAGAAGTACGCAGGCGGCGTCGCCGAGTATCGGGCAGCCGAAGGCAAGGATGTGCTGATCGACTATCGCGGCCCGGTGGAAAATACACTGCAGGATATTCTTGGTGGCGTGCGTTCGGCCTGTACCTACGTGGGAGCGCGCAAGCTCAAGGAATTGTCGAAATGCACGACTTTCATTCGTGTCACGCAGCAGCTCAATGAGGTTTTCGGGCAGTCCTGAGAGCCAGTCTTCATGATTCCAGACTACTGGCAGCAAGCATCTGCTGAACTGGCGCAGACCGACCCCGTGATGGCTGGCTTTGTCGAGCAATTTTCCGGCGGCTCGCTGATGTCTCGCGGCGATCCCTTTGTCACGCTGGCACGTTCAATCGTCGGCCAGCAGATTTCCGTCAAGGCGGCAGACAGCGTCTGGGCACGATTCAGTGCGGCTGTGCCGGTGATCTCGCCGAACGAAGTGCTGGCCACCCCCACCGATGCGCTTCGCGCCTGCGGGCTTTCGGCACGCAAGGCCGAGTATCTCGGCGATCTGGCGCGTCATTTCATCGCGGGGGAGATCCACGTTGACCGCTGGGGTGCGATGAGCGATGCGAAAATCATCAGCGAGTTGACGGCGGTGCGCGGCATCGGCGTATGGACAGCCGAGATGTTCCTGATCTTCAACCAGTTGCGCCCCGACATTTTCCCGCTCGACGACATCGGCCTGCAGAAGGCCGTGGCATTGCATTACTTCGGTGGCGAACGACCGGCGCGGCGTGCACTTGCCGAGGTCGGTGAGCGCTGGCGGCCATGGCGCTCGGTGGCGACTTGGTATCTGTGGCGCAGCCTTGATCCGGTGCCGGTTGAGTACTAGTAGTCAGTCAACATGAAAAAGCGAACCACCAAGACACCAAGTTCACCAAGATAAACAAAGTTAACCTCATGTTTAGCCCAGAGGGCTTTTCATCTTGGTGAAACTTTGTGTTCTTTGTGTTCTTTGTGTCTTGGTGGTGAGGCTTTTTTCGTTGCCTTTTAACATGACTGACTACTAGCCTGCCAGGCCGGGCAAAACAGCCGGCTGCCGTCTGGAATTATCCGGATAGAATGCGGGAAACGATGGTGCGACGATCATGGCGCCTGTCTTTCATCGCCTCGGGAGGTTTCGATGTCCAGCAAAGGTTCTTTCGCGCCGCCTTCATTGCTCAGAGATGAAGCCGAAGCACAGCTTGCCCGCATGGCACCGATCACGCCGGAAAAAGAATCCACCCATTCTGCCCAAGCGCTGCTGCATGAACTCCAGGTGCACCAGATCGAGCTGGAGATGCAGAACGAAGCGCTACGCTCGGTCCAGACGGCGCTGGAAGCGTCACGCGACCGCTATTTCGATCTCTATGAATTCGCGCCGATTGCCTACCTCACGCTTGGCGCTACCGGGCAAATCACGGAAATCAACCTCACCGGGGCTACCTTGCTCGGAGACGATCGCGCGGAGCTGCGCCTCCGTCGATTTTTACAATTTATTGTTGCCGACGACCAAGGCCGATGGCAGCAACATTTCGGGCATGCCTTGAAACAAACAAATCAGCAAGCCTGCGAATTGAGGATGCAACGCCGGGACGGCACGATTTTTAATGTCTGCCTCTCGTCATCGCTCACCCGATCCGCAGCGAACAGACCGGAACTGCGAATTGCGCTGACCGATATCACCGCTCAAAAATGTGCCGAGGAAGCGCGTCGTCGCTTCGAGGCGCGTTTGCACAAACTGACCCGGCGCGAGCGGGAAGTGCTCGTTCTTGCCCTTGCCGGCATGCTCAACCGGGATATCTCGGCGCATTTGCAGGTCAGCCAGCGCACGATCGAAAACCACCGCGCGCGCATCCACC
The DNA here is from genome assembly GCA_903939665.1 of uncultured Pseudomonadota bacterium. GTDB lineage: Bacteria > Pseudomonadota > Gammaproteobacteria > Burkholderiales > Rhodocyclaceae > CAJBIL01. Next base: position 1,976 of record CAJAHZ010000491.1, read on the forward strand.
AGAAGACCGGCGCTGTTACCTTGCTCGAATTGGCGCAACAGGCGGCCATCGCCGGGGTGATGCTGGATGACATCGCATTGCCCCGGGGTGCTGACCACCTTCCAAGCGGCACGCGTTAAGCCAGTTTTTCTCGCCTGGCTCGCCCCTGTTTTGCCTGTGTGCAAGGCATGCTCGTGCGTAAACCGAACTACCGCAAAGCCGCGAATCGGCGTCAAATACCCTTATGAAAAAAAAGGGAAAGGGGTGCTTGCGTGCGCCCCGGTTTGGGTGAGTACCGATGAGCAGGCTCCTGTTTCAGCTACGGTCGCTCAAGACAAGGGTGGCGCTGTTCACCCTGGTCATTTTTTTGATCAGTCTCTGGTCGATGGCCTTCTATGCCAGCACGATGCTGCGCGTGGA
>CAJAHZ010000492.1 GCA_903939665.1 uncultured Pseudomonadota bacterium
GAACTGGTCGACGTCGAGCAGAGCCCGCGTGGTCGCGTGCTGCGTTTGTTCATCGACAAAACGGATAAGCCGCGTGGCGTTGATATTGACGACTGCGCGCTGGTCAGTAATCAGTTGTCACGGGTTTTGACCGTCGAGAATATCGACTATGACCGTCTCGAAGTTTCTTCGCCGGGGATGGATCGTCCGCTCAAGAAAGCGGCTGATTTCGAGCGTTTCACCGGTTCGGAAATTCAACTCAAGCTACGCCTCCCCGTGAATGGTCGGCGCAATTTTAATGGTGTCCTGCAGGGTTTGCAGGACGGCAAGGTACGCCTGCAAATCGATTCGGGCGAAGTGGAACTGGATCTGGGCAATGTTGACAAGGCCCGGCTGGTTCCCAAGTTCGATTAGTTTGCATTGATTGACAGGCTGGATTAGGGAGGTATAGAGATAATGAGCCGCGAAATTTTGCTGCTGGTGGATGCACTGGCGCGCGAAAAGAACGTGACCAAAGACATCGTCTTCGGCGCACTGGAACTGGCGCTCGCGTCAGCGACCAAGAAGCGTACCCATGACGAGGCCGACGTGCGCGTTGTTGTCGATCGTGAAACGGGTGATTTTGAGAGCTTCCGTCGCTGGGAAGTTGTCGCTGAAGATCAATACGTTAACGAAGCCCAGCAAATACCCCTGTCCGACGCCCAGAAACAGGACGCCGAGGTCGAGATTGGCGATTATCTCGAAGAGACGCTGGAGCCCATCGACTTCGGTCGGATCGGTGCGCAGGCCGCCAAGCAGGTGATCCTGCAGAAGATACGCGACGCTGAACGCGAGCAGATACTCAATGACTTCCTTGATCGCAAGGAACATCTCGTTACTGGCACGATCAAGCGCATGGAGCGTGGCAACGCAATTATCGAAGCCGGCAAGATCGAAGCGCTGTTGCCGCGTGATCAGATGATCCCGCGTGAAAACCTGCGTGTCGGCGATCGCGTCAAGGCATTTCTGCTGCGTATCGACCGTGCTGCACGCGGTCCGCAGCTGATTCTTTCCCGTACTGCGCCGGAATTCATCATCAAGCTGTTTGAGCTTGAAGTCCCTGAAGTCGATGACGGCCTGCTCGAGATCAAGGCGGCAGCCCGCGATGCGGGTGTGCGGGCGAAGATTGCGGTCAAATCCAACGATCAGCGCGTCGATCCGATCGGTACTTGCGTCGGAATGCGCGGTATGCGCGTGACGGCGGTGACCAATGAACTCGCTGGCGAGCGTGTCGATATCGTGCTCTGGTCAGCCGATCCGGCGCAGTTCGTGATTGGCGCTCTGGCACCGGCTGAGGTCAGTTCGATCGTTGTCGATGAAGATAAGCACAGCATGGATGTGGTGGTCGATGAAGACAATCTGGCGATTGCCATCGGTCGTGGCGGTCAAAATGTTCGACTTGCTTCGGAACTGACCGGCTGGACAATCAATCTGATGACCGAGGAAGAGTCACAGACCCGGGTTGAGGCCGAGGCTGCAGCAATCCGCGTGTTGTTCATGGAAAAGCTGGACGTTGACGAGGAAGTGGCAAATATTCTGATCGAAGAAGGATTTTCGACGCTCGAAGAGGTGGCTTATGTGCCACTGCATGAGATGCTTGAAATCGAGTCATTCGACGAAGCTACGGTTCAGGAGTTGCGCGATCGTGCCCGTAATGTGCTGCTCACCGAAGCGATCGTTACCGAAGAGCAACTCGATGACGTGGCTGAGGACATGATCAGTCTCGAAGGCATGGACAAGTCGCTGGCTGCAAAACTGGCTTTGGGCGGCATCAAGACGCGCGATGATCTGGCCGATCTGGCAGTTGATGAGCTTATCGAGATGACCGGCATTGATGCCGAGCGGGCCAAACAATTGATTACCACGGCGCGCGCGCACTGGTTCGAGTAAGCAGAAAAGAGGAAATCCCATGGCGCAAACAAGTGTTGCCCAATTTGCCACCGACCTGAAAATGCCTGCTGGCGTGCTGCTTGAGCAGTTACACAAAGCCGGTGTTGCAAAAAACCAGGCAGAAGACTTGCTCTCCGAGCAGGATAAATCCAGGCTGCTCGATTACCTGCGCCGCTCCCATGGCGAGTCGGAAGGTAAGACAAAGATCACGTTGACACGCAAGGAAACCAGCGAAATCAAGTCGCAGGATTCGCACGGCAAGTCGCGCACGGTTCAGGTTGAGGTTCGCAAGAAACGGGTTCTGGTCAAACGCGATACGCCGGAAGTGCGCGCGGACGCGCCTGCTGAGCCAGTGGCATTGCCGATTGCTCCTGAGCCGGTTGCAGAAATACAGGTTGCGCCGGTTGTTGAGGCAGTTGTCGAAGCGGTTGTTGAAGTGAAAGCTGAGCCGGTTGTCGAGGTGAAGCTTGAGCCGGTTGTCGAGGTGAAGCTTGAGCCGGTTGTTGAGGTGAAGCTTGAGCCGGTTGTTGAGGCAAAACCGGAGCCTGTCGAGAAGGCCAAGGCCAAACCAGCAGTCGTAGCGAAAGCCGAACCCGTTGTCGAAAAGCCTGCCGGCGCCAAGAAAGTGGTAACGCGAGCTTCAATTATTGGCGAAGAGCAGCAGAAACTTCGTGCAGAAGAGGAGCGTCGCCACAGTGAGTTGCGTGAGCGGCAGGAAGCGGAATTCAAGGAAAAGCAACAACGCAGTGCCGATCTGGTGCGTCTGAAGCTTGAGGCCGAAGAGAAGGCCGTGGCGGCCAAGGCGGCAGAGGCGGCCAAGCAGGTAGCAGCGCAGACTGCAACCGACCGCCCGGCTGAAGACAAGACTTTGCACAAGCCAGCCGCCAAGCCGGGTGCGCCCGACAAGAAGGCTGCAGAGAAAAAAGGCCCGTGGAAAAACGAGGGCGCCAACAAGCGCCCGGGGCTCAAGACGCGTGGTGCGACCGGTGCTGCCGGCTGGCGTGATAACAAGCACGGCAAGCGTGGTGGCCGCGGGGCGGGTGTCGAGGAAGAGCATTCCTTCCAGGCGCCGACCGAGCCCGTGGTGCGTGAAGTGCATATTCCGGAAACCATCTCGGTTGCCGATCTGGCACACAAGATGGCGGTCAAGGCCACCGAAGTGATCAAGGCCCTGATGAAAATGGGCTTGATGGTTACCATTAACCAGGTGCTGGATCAGGAAACGGCGATGATCATCGTCGAGGAAATGGGCCATCAGGCGGTTGCCGCCAAGCTGGACGATCCAGACGCCTTCCTCGATACGCATGCGGAACACAAGGATGTGCCGCTTGAGCCGCGTGCGCCGGTAGTGACCGTTATGGGTCACGTCGACCACGGCAAAACGTCGCTGCTCGACTATATCCGTCGTACCCGCGTCGCTTCGGGCGAAGCGGGCGGTATTACACAGCATATCGGCGCCTATCACGTTGAAACCGAACGTGGCATGGTGACTTTCCTTGATACGCCGGGTCACGAAGCTTTTACCGCGATGCGTGCCCGTGGCGCGAAAGCGACCGACCTCGTTATCCTGGTCGTGGCAGCTGACGACGGCGTCATGCCGCAAACGAAGGAAGCGATTCACCACGCCAAGGCGGCTGGTGTGCCGATCATCGTCGCGGTGAACAAGATTGACAAGCCAGATGCCAATCCGGAGCGCGTCAAGCAGGAACTGGTTGCCGAGCAGGTTGTTCCGGAAGAGTACGGCGGTGAGGCCCCCTTCATTTCCGTTTCCGCGAAGACCGGTGTCGGTATTGACGAGTTGCTCGAAAACGTTTTGTTGCAGGCCGAAGTGCTTGAACTCAAGGCGCCGAAAGATGCACCGGCCAAGGGGCTGATCATTGAGGCGCGACTAGACAAGGGGCGTGGCCCGGTGGCCACCATGCTGGTTCAATCCGGTACCTTGCGTCAGGGCGATGTGCTGTTGGCCGGGCAGGTTTTTGGCCGTATCCGCGCCATGCTCGATGAAAATGGCAAGTCGATCAAAGAGGCTGGCCCGTCGATTCCGGTTGAAATTCTCGGTTTGTCGGATGTTCCGGCAGCCGGCCAGGAAGCTGTTGTTCTCGGTGACGAACGCAAGGCCCGTGAAATCGCGCTGTTCCGTCAAGGTAAGTTCCGTGATCTGAAGCTGGCCAAGAAGCAGGCGGCCAACCTTGAAACGATCCTTGATCAGATGACCGAAGCTGAAGTCAAGATGCTGCCGCTGATCATCAAGGCCGATGTGCAGGGTTCGCAGGAAGCGCTGGTCCAGTCGCTGCAGAAACTCTCGACCGCCGAAGTCAAGGTCAATGTCATACACGGCGCAGTGGGTGCGATCAGCGAATCCGACGTGCATCTCGCGCAGGCTTCGAAGGCTGTCATTATCGGCTTCAATACCCGTGCCGATGCAGGCGCACGCAAAGCGGCTGAAAGCTTTGGCGTTGATATCCGTTACTACAACATCATTTACGATGCGGTGGATGAGGTTAAAGCGGCACTCTCCGGCATGCTGTCGCCCGAGAAGAAGGAAGAGATTACCGGTTTGGTCGAGATCAGGCAGGTTTTCCGCGCGACGAAGATCGGTACCATCGCTGGTTCCTACGTCCTCGAAGGCGTCATCAAACGCAGTTCTCGTGGTCGTCTGCTACGCAACAACGTCGTTGTGTGGGATGGCGAGCTCGAGTCGCTGAAGCGCTTTAAGGACGACGCCAAGGAAGTTCGCGCTGGTTTCGAGTGCGGTCTTTCGCTCAAGAACTTCAACGACTACCAGGAAGGCGATCAACTGGAAGTTTACGAAGTTACGGAAATCGCACGGACGCTTTAAGTGGCAGTTAATAAAGGTTTTTCACGCAAGGACCGGGTTTCCGAGCAGATCCGCCGTGAGTTGGCGGATCTGATTCGCACGGAACTCAAGGATCCGCGCGTCGGAATGATCAGCCTGACTGACGTGGAAGTGACCGCCGATTACGCGCACGCCAAGGTGTTTTTCAGCACCTTGGCGGGTAGCGAAAATTTGGAGGCGGTGATGACCGGACTGCAGAAGGCTTCTGGTTTTCTGCGTCGCGAGTTGGGCAAGCGCATCAGTATTCATATGACGCCGCAGTTGCATTTTGTATTCGACCAATCGCTCGAACGCGGCGCCGACCTCTCGAAGCTGATTCAAGAGGCTGTCGCAATTTCAGACCACACCCCAGAAAACTGATTTTGGTGACGAAACGCAGCTGGCAGCGCGTCGACGGCGTGCTGTTGCTCGACAAGTCGGCGGGCATGACCTCAAATTCCGCCTTGCAGTCGGCGCGTCGTCTTTTTTCAGCCGCCAAGGCCGGCCATACCGGCACACTGGACCCGTTGGCCACGGGTTTGCTGCCGCTCTGTTTTGGCGAAGCAACCAAATTTTCGACCGATCTGCTCGAGGCCGACAAGACCTACGAGGCTGATCTGCTGTTCGGTGTGACGACCGATACGGGCGATGCGGAAGGCAAGGTTCTGGTCTGTCTTCCGGTCGAGTTCAGCCAGTCCGACCTCGAAACTGTTTTGCAGCGATTTCGCGGCCCGATCAGTCAGGTTCCACCAATGTACTCGGCACTCAAGCGCGACGGCAAGCCGCTTTATGAGTTGGCCCGGCAGGGTATTGAAGTCGAACGTGCGGCACGCAACGTAACGATCCATGAGTTGACCTTGCTTGAATTTGCCGGCGAACGCTGTCGCTTGCGCGTCTCCTGCAGCAAGGGAACCTATATTCGCACGCTGGCAGAAGACATCGGCGCGGCGCTTGCCTGTGGCGCCCATCTGACTGCGCTGCGCCGTACGGCGGTTGGTTCTCTGCGGATCGAGGATGCGCTTACACTCGATAGCTTGAATGCGTTTTCCGACGCAGAGCGAAGTGCTGTGCTGCAGGCACCCGACGCCTTGCTGCAAAAACTGCCAGCCGTCTATCTCGATGAACAGGATGCGGTACGGTTCTGCCACGGCAACCCGGTAAGTGCTGAAGTCGCACCAGGCCGCTGTCGCGTCTATGACCAGAGTCGTCTGCTCGGACTGGGGGAGGCTGACTCGGATGGTCAGTTGCGTCCACGCCGGCTTGTCGTCTGCGACCAGCTTCCGGCAGTGCAATAAGCGCCCATTCTGCTTGCTGCGTGACTAATCAAACAGTTATAATGCGCGCTTCGCTTCGCCGAGCGAATCAACAAGTTTATTAATCTGGCGTTGGCTCTATCAAACTGGGGCTGCGTCGTTACTTACGAAAGAGAGTTTGACATGGCGATCAATGTTGCGCAAAGAGCGCAGATCATGACCGATTTTCAGCGTGCTGCAGGTGATTCGGGTTCTTCCGAAGTCCAGGTAGCGCTGTTGACTGCACGTATAAATGACCTCACCGGTCACTTCAAAGAACACGTCAAGGATCACCACTCGCGCCGCGGTTTGCTGCGCATGGTGAGCCGTCGCCGCAAGCTGCTTGACTACCTGAAGCGCACGAATGCTGATTCGTACCGTGCGCTGATTCAACGTCTCGGCCTGCGCAAGTAAGCCTGTTCGCCGATCCGCTATGCGGTCGGAGTGCGGACGATTCGAATCGATGACAGCGGCCAGCCCATTGCGGGCTGCGCCGCTGTTGTTGCTTTTACCGCTTTTGTTTGTTTTTGTCTTATTTGTACGTCGTTGAATTGCGTGCCGGTGTCGTGGGTTCGCGCGTCGAAATATTGAGTAGTTATTGAGAAATTGAGAAAGGGAACAATGTTTAATATCGCTAAAAAAACTTTCACCTATGGCGCTCATCAGGTCACCCTTGAAACCGGCGAGATCGCTCGTCAGGCCGGTGGTGCCATCATGGTTTCGGTGGATGACACCGTCGTTCTGGTGTCCGTGGTCGGCAACAAGACCGCCAAGCCGGGTCAGGATTTTTTCCCGCTGACCGTCGATTACATTGAAAAGACCTACGCTGCCGGCAAGATCCCCGGTGGTTTCTTCAAGCGCGAAGGTCGCCCGTCGGAAAAAGAGACGCTGACCTCGCGCCTGATCGACCGTCCGCTGCGTCCGCTGTTCCCGGAGGGTTTTTACAACGAAGTTCAGGTCGTCGCGATGGTCGTCTCGCTGAACCCGGAAATCGATCCGGATATTCCGGCGATGATCGGTGCTTCGGCTGCGCTGGCGATTTCTGGCATTCCGTTCGACGGCCCGATTGGCGCTGCTCGCGTTGGTTACATCAACGGCCAGTACGTTCTCAATCCAACGCTGACTCAGCTGGCGACCAGCCAGCTCAACCTCGTTGTCGCCGGTACGCAATCCGCCGTGCTGATGGTCGAGTCCGAAGCGCAGGAACTCTCTGAAGAAATCATGCTCGGTGCCGTGGTGTTCGGTCACGATCAGATGCAGGCCGCGATCAATGCGATCAACGATCTGGTTGAAGAAGCAGGCAAGCCGGAATGGGAATGGGCTGCCGCCCCGAAGAATGAAGCGCTGATCGCCAAGCTCAACGAACTCGTTGAAACGGACGTGCAGGAAGCCTACCGCATCACCAGCAAGCAGCTGCGCAGCCAGCGCATCAAGGAAATCGCCACCAAAGCAGTCGAAGTGTTGACTGCAGGTGAGGGCGCGCCGGATGCCAATGCTGTCAAGAACATGTTCTTCGACGTCGAAGCCAAGATTGTCCGCAGCCGCATCCTTGGCGGCGAGCCGCGCATCGACGGTCGTGATACGCGCACCGTGCGTCCGATCGCCATCCGCTCGGGCGTACTGCCGCGTACCCACGGTTCGGCACTGTTCACGCGTGGCGAAACACAGGCCATCGTGGTGGCCACGCTGGGCACCGGTCGCGATGAGCAGATCATCGATGCGCTGTCCGGCGAATACCGTGAGCGTTTCATGCTGCACTACAACTTCCCGCCTTATGCGACCGGTGAATGCGGTCGGGTCGGTACGCCGAAGCGTCGTGAAATCGGTCACGGTCGTCTGGCCAAGCGCGCCATGCTGGCAGTGCTGCCGAAGGCTGAAGACTTCTCCTACACGATGCGTGTCGTCTCCGAGATCACCGAGTCCAATGGTTCGAGCTC
>CAJAHZ010000493.1 GCA_903939665.1 uncultured Pseudomonadota bacterium
GCAGTCCGGCGGTATGGAAATCTCGAAAGGTCCTGGCAGTGCGCTGTACGGTTCCGATGCGATCGGCGGCACGGTCAACGTACTGACGCGTACGCCGCCGCGTCAGGCGGAACTTGAGACCAGCGCCGAAGCCGGTTCCTTTGGCTGGGGTCGTTTGATGATGACCGGCGGCAATTCTTCGGGGGATGACGCCTGGCGCGCCAGTCTCAACCTGACAACAAACAACGGCTATCAGGATAAAGCAGAATACGACCGGAAAACCGGAAATCTTCGCTGGGACAGAGCGCTCGGCAGTGATGCAACGCTGAAGACCGTGTTCTCGTTCTCGCAGGTCGACCAGAACCATGTCGGCAGCCTGACCAAGAGCCAGTATGACGACGATTCCTCACGGAAGACCAACAACATCGGCTTTTCATACCGCAAGGTTGATGCTTTCCGCCTGTCAACTTCCTACGAGAAGGAAGTGGGTAATTCATTGGTCTCGATCACGCCGTACGTGCGCGACAATTCGATGGAAATCATTCCGAGCTGGATGGTCAGCTACGATCCGGTGCAGTACACCACGAAGAACCAGTCCTTCGGCTTTCTCAGCAAGTACCGTCATGATTTTGAACCGATGCGGGCGCGGGTCATCGTCGGCCTCGACTTCGACATCAGCCCGGGGTCGCGCGACGAGGATTCGATCCGGGTGACCAGTACCGGCAACAACGTGTCGGGGAAAACTTACGCTTACAACAAAGGCGTCGCGCCGGTACAGATCTACGACTACGACGTAACATTTCGCAGCATTTCTCCCTACATCCATGGTGAAATATCGCCGACCGAGAAACTGCGCCTGATCGCCGGGTTGCGTTACGACGACATGCAATACGACTACGATAACAACTTCCGTGGTGGGGTGGCTGGTGCATCACAGGGCGTTGCAGGGGGCTTCCCGGGCAGCGGCTTCTACGGCCATGTTGCCAGCACCAAGGTCGACTACAGCCACTGGGGTCCGAAGCTCGGCGCAACCTACGAGTTCAGCAAAATTCTCAGTGGCTTCGCCAACTACAGCAACTCGTTCCGGACGCCTTCCGAGGGGCAGGTATTCCGTGGCAGTCGAGAGAGCACGGCAATTCGCGCACAGCGCGCAGCCGACTCGCTGCTCAACTTGAAGCCAGTTATCGTTGATAACTACGAAATGGGTTTGCGTGGGCTTGCAGGTAAAGCGAACTACGAAGTGTCCGTCTACTACATGAAGAAGAAGGACGACATCGTCAGCTATCAGGCACCTGTGACAAACCAGCGTACCGTCGTCAATGCTGGCGAGACCCTGCACAAGGGGATCGAGTTCGGTCTGGGCGCACCGGTCACCGATACCTGGCGCATCGATGCCAGTCTTTCCTACGCCAAGCATACGTACGAACAGTGGAAGGTCTCGGGTACGGCCGACTACAGCGGTTTCGAAATGGAATCGGCGCCACGCCTGATCACCAACACGCGGCTGACCTACGCGCCGGGCTACATGAATGGTGGCCACGTCCAGCTTGAGTGGTTCAAGCTCGGCAGCTATTACCATGACCAAGCCAATACCACAAAATACAGTGGGCACAACCTGGTCAACTTGCGCGCCAACTATCCTATCGAAAAACGCTGGGAAGCTTTCGGCAGCATCAACAACCTGTTCGACAAGCAGTATGCAGAAACTGTTGGCATGGATGGCACAGCGCCGACCTACTCGACCGGTTTGCCGCGGACATTTGTTGTCGGTGTGCAGGCGAAATGGTAGTCCTAAGTCAGTTTGCGTCACGGAAAGGGCGGCAGCTTCTGCTGTCTTTTTTCGGTTTGGCGATGTTCGCATCGCTGGCTTCTGCGCATGAGGCCCACGGGCAGGCGGCGACGCCGAGTCCGATGGCGAAGCACTGGCAGGATCGTCTGACGGCAGCCGTCGGTTCATCGGTGTCGGTTGCCGCCGATGAAAGCGGTCGGCTGTGGCTTGCACGAATGGAAAAGGGGCACGTCTGGGTCAGCCGCTCCGACGATGGTGGCAAGACCTTCGCGGGAGAAGCGAAGGTCAATGCCGAGCCTGAAGCGATCCTGGCCGATGGTCAGAACCGGCCGAAGGTGGTGGCTGGCGGCGGTGTGGTTGCGGTGACGTGGGCGCAGGCCTTGCCGAAGCTGCATACCGGCCATGTCCGCTTTTCACGCTCGGTCGATGGCGGTCGCAGTTTCTCAGCACCGATCATCGTCAACAGCGACCGTGAAGAAATCGGTCACAGTTTCCCGACCCTAGCGATGAACGGCCAGGGGCGCATGGTCCTGGTCTGGCTGGATTCGCGCGAGAAGGTCGCGCAGACCAAGGCCGGCAAGAAGCACCTCGGCTCCAGTATCTTCTACGTCGTTTCCGAGAACCGCGGCGAAACCTTCTCGGCGAACACCATGCTCGCCGACCACTCGTGCGAATGCTGCCGCATCGGCCTCGCCTTTGCGCCGAACGGCGAGGCACAGGCGCAGTGGCGGCACGTCTTCGGTGACAATATCCGCGACTTCGCGATTGCACCGTTGGTTCCGGGTGCCAAAGTGCAACGGGCCAGCGAGGACGACTGGAAGATTGCTGCCTGCCCGCACCACGGTGGCGATCTGGCGATCGACGAAAGCGGTCGCCGGCATCTTGTCTGGTTCACCGGTAGTCCGAAAGGGCCGGGTATCTACTACCGCTACGCAGATGGCGAAAAGATGAGTCCGCCGCTGGCGCTCGGCAACCCCGATGCGCAGGCCGGCAATCCAGCGATTTTCGCGCGGAACGGACGTGCCTGGCTGACGTGGCGCGAGTTTGACGGTAAGCAGTATCGCGTGATGACGCAGCGCTCCGATGATCGTGGCGAGAAGTGGTCGACGCCGAAGGAGCTTGCAACTGCGGGCAATGCCGCTGATTTGCCGCTCTTCGTTGCGGGGGCCGAGAAACCGTTGTTGGCGTGGTATGCCGATGGTGTGGTGCGTATCTTCGATTTGGGGACTCAGCCTTGATGCGTCGCTTGCTGATGCTGTTGCTGGTGTTGTTGGCGCCTGCAGTGATGGCCGATACACCGGTACGATCGTTCGTTGCGGGCAGCCTCGCGCAGATTCAGGCTGCGCGGCAGGGCAAGCCATTCGTGCTTGCCTTCTGGTCGATCGGCTGCACGCACTGCCCGACCGAACTGAAGACTCTTGGTGACCTGAAGCGCCGCCATCCGAAGCTTGATGTTGTGCTGGTTGCCGCCGATACGCCCGACGATGCGCCGCAGACCGCCCTGCTGGCAAAATCCTACGGCCTTGGCAAGGTCGAGCAATGGGTCTTCGCTGATCTGATGCCCGAGCGCCTGCGCTTCGAGATTGATCGTCGGTGGTATGGCGAGTTGCCGCGCACTCATTTCTACGACCGCAACCACAAGGTCGAGGCGGTTTCCGGCGTTGTGCCGGAAGAGCGGTTGCAGCGATGGATTCGCGAAGCGCTGTGACCGCCGATGTGATTGCACCTAGCGCTCTCGAGCCTGCACCGGTCGAGTTCTTCGCACCGGTTGTCGACGGCCGGACCGGGTTGTTTCAGCGAGGTCTTTCCGGCGTACTGGTGGTTGCCGTGCATCTCGTGATTCTGGTGCTGCTGGTCTATGCCGCCGTGCGCCCGGAAGTCACCGCGCCGATCCGTGCGTTGGCTGTGCGCATGATCGAGGCCGAGTTGCCGAAGCTGCCCAGGCTCGATCTGCCCAAGCCGGCACTGCCACAGCCCGCTGTCAAAAAAGTGCATACACCACCGCCGGTCATGACCGCTTCTAAGCGCGATGATGCGCCGGCCAGTTTTTCCGTTGCTCCTCAGCCCGAGACAGTCGCGTTAGCGGCCGTACAGGCACCGGAACCTGCGCCGATTACCGCCGTGCGCTTTGATGCCGACTATTTGCAAAATTCAAAGCCTGCCTATCCGCCAATGTCGCGCCGGCTGGGCGAAGATGGCAAAGTGGTGCTGCGCGTGCGTGTCAGTGCGCAGGGTCTGCCTCTCACTGTCGAGGTCAGCAAGTCAAGCGGCTTTCCGCGTCTCGACGACGCGGCCAGAGCCGCCGTCGAACGCTGGCGTTTCGTGCCGGCGCGGCAAGGTAATGAACCGATCGAGGCATCCGTGCTGGTGCCGCTGAATTTCACTTTGAGCAACTGAGGTTACGAGGTCACGATATGCGAATGGAAATGGGATTGACGCAGTTCTGGGTACAGGGGGATGCCGTCACCCACTGTGTAGCGGTCCTGCTGTTTGGGCTGTCTCTGGTGAGCTGGTACGTGATGGCCGGCAAGATTCATGGTCTGTGGCAGGCGCGTCGCGGCCATGCCCGAGCACTCAATGCTTTCTGGGGTGCGGAGTCCCTGCCGGTAGCGATCGAGGCAATCCGGTTTGAGGACAAGACAGGAATCCTCGCCGGTCTGGCGATCGCTGGTGCGAATGCCGCCGAGCTGTATCGTCAGCATGCGGCGCGCGGCATCGGCGCCGGCGTTTCATCGAGTGAGTTCGTCACCCGCGCCGTGCGCAGCCAGATCGTCGAGTCGCAGGCGAAGATTGAGTCCGGACTGACGTTTCTGGCGTCGGTCGGTTCGACCGCACCGTTCATCGGCCTGTTCGGTACCGTCTGGGGTATTTATCACGCGCTGGTCGGGCTCTCTGGCGCGACGCAGGTGGTTCTGGACAAGGTTGCCGGCCCGGTCGGCGAGGCGCTGATCATGACCGCCGCCGGCCTCTTCGTTGCCATTCCGGCGGTGCTCGCCTACAACGCCTTCACCCGTGCAAACCGGCTGACGCTGGCGCGCATGGATGGTTTCGCACACGACCTGCACGCTTATCTGACTACCGGCCTACGCGGGCGCCCCGGCGACAAGCTGGTCGATCTCGCCGCCGTACGCGGCGCGAAGAGCGCGTAAGGAGCCGCCATGTCCTTCGGTTCCTTCGATAGTGGCGGCATGACGCAGCCAATGGCCGAGATCAACACCACGCCGCTGGTCGATGTGATGCTGGTGCTGCTGGTTATTTTTATCATCACTGCGCCGCTCTTTCATCAGGCCGTGCCGGTCGATCTGCCGAAGGTTGCCTCGACAAAGCTTGACGACAAGCCGCACGTTGTTTCCGTCGCCATCGATGACAAAGGCGCGGTGTTTGTTGACGGTGAGCGCATCAATGCCAACGAGGTGCACGCGCTGGAAGTGCGTTTCCACGGGGTTGTCGCAGCAGGCGGCAATCCTGAATTGCACCTGCGGGCTGATCGCGGTACACGCTACGAACGGGTTGCCCAAGTGCTTGCCGAAGCGCAGCGTGCGGGGATCGTGAGGATTGCGTTTGTCACGGAGCAGGTTCGCTGAGTGATGTGTTTTTGACGATTTGCGACTCGACTGACGCGAAATGTCTACCGTTCCGGTAGCCGGTCACTCGTTATTTCGGAGCCTTTGCGCCGACGCCGGTAAGAGCGGTGCACAGAAGTCTGGCGAGGTGAGACGATGTGGCGTGCGCCGTCATATCGTCGCCTACGGCTTCCTTATCGGCGCATCAAGCTTCTTTGTGCTGCCGTCGTCGAAAGTCAGCGTCAGCGGAACGGTTTCACCTTCTTTTAACGCCTGTTTCAGGTCGATCAGCATGACGTGATAGCTCCCCGGTTTGAGTTCGGCCTGTCCATGCGCCTTGATGTCGATCTCTTTGACCGGGCGCATCTTCATCATGCCGTTGTCGTTGATGTGGGTGTGCAGTTCGACTGTTTTCGCCACCGGACTCTCAACCTTGAGTAGTTTGCGGTCAGTATTACCACTATTTTTGATGGTCATGAAAGCGCCGCTGGTCGGCGTTCCGGGCGGAACCATGCGGACATAGTGGTCGCTAACCGTCAATTCGGCCTCTGCAGCGAGCAGAGGGGGCGGCAGGGCGGCTGTAGCAGCAAGAAGCAGCGCAAGGCGAAGGATGTTTGTATCTACGGTTTTCATGGGGTTCCCGATTTATTCGCTGTGCGTGGCAAAGCGGAAGGGGGCGGCGATCAGTGCATTGCCTGTTTCAACCAGCACGGTCACATCCCATTCCATCTTGCCGGTGACGCACACCGGTAGATTGGCCTGACCGGCGAATTGTCCGTTGCTCCCTTGAAGCACCGGGCGATTGTGTCCCATTTTCATGTCGGTGCCGGCGAAGTCAACTTCAATTTTTCGTGCCTCGCTGCCCTGAATGCTTGCCTGTAGCTTGAGCGGCTTGAGTGAGGGGATGGGGCGTGGTTCAATCGAGAACTCAAGCAGGCCGCCATCGGGTAGCGTGGTTACGCACGCCTGTTTTGCAAGGTCGCAGTTGGACAAGGGCAAAACGATATCGGTTTTCGGGTTGAGTAGCGGCGCCAGCTTGTAGCCAATAACGCCGAGTACGGCAAGCGCCAGCAGGATGGCTGCGTCGAGCAGCAGTTTCTTTGTCATGAGGCAATCTTGGTCAGGGACGGTGCGAGTCGTCCATTATCGCCCGGAACGAGGCATCGGCTTTGTATTTGCCGGGAGTTGGGGCGCAAATGGCTGCCGCGTGCCATTGTCCGAACATGTGCATTAAAAAAACTTGATCCAGGTCAAACTAAACCCGTGGCTTTATAAGGACAATGTGCGACATATTGCCGCAGTGGCGTTTGGTCGCAGGGTAATGAGGATGCACAAAAATAGAACCTTTATCGTTCAACGGGAGCGTCAAGATGAAAGTCCGTATGAAACAAACCGTATCCATGCTGCTGGCAGCGGGACTTGGCTTCGCAGCAGCGGGCGCGGCGTATTCGGCCGAGTCACTGCAAGACGTCATGAAGCGCCGGGGATTGTCGCAGCAAGACCTCCTGGCCGCATCGAAGACCTACGTGCCGACCGGCAAGCGCGATGAATTCGTCGTGTTCAGTTCCGGCGGCCAGTCCGGTCAGATCATCGTGTATGGCATTCCGTCCATGCGCATTCTCAAGTATATCGGCGTGTTTACACCAGAACCCTGGCAGGGCTATGGCTTCGACGAGAATTCGAAGGCCGTTCTGCGTCAGGGCAACATCGACGGCAAGGAAATCAACTGGGGCGATACGCACCACCCCGCGATTTCCGAAACGCAAGGCAAGTACGACGGCCAGTACCTGTTTATCAACGACAAGGCCAATCCGCGCCTAGCCGTGATCGACCTGCGTGACTTCGAGACCAAACAGATCGTGGTCAACCCGATCTTCAAGTCGGAGCATGGTGGCGCTTTCGTTACGCCGAACACCGAATACATCATCGAAGCTGCCCAGTACGCCTCGCCGCTCGAGAACAAGAAGTTCTA
>CAJAHZ010000494.1 GCA_903939665.1 uncultured Pseudomonadota bacterium
GGCGCTTTTGCGCTGATGTTCATGCTCGGCTTCACGATCAATACGCTGACCTTGCTCGCGCTGGTGCTGGCCATCGGCCTCGTGGTCGACGATGCCATCGTCGTGCTGGAAAATATTTATCGCCACATCGAGGAGGGAATGCCGCGCCGCGAGGCCGCCTTCAAAGGCGCAAAGGAGATCGGTTTCGCCGTGGTGGCGATGACCATCACACTGGCCGCTGTCTATGCGCCAGTCGCCTTCATGACCGGGCGGACCGGCAAGCTGTTCGTTGAATTTGCGCTGACGCTGGCCGGCGCTGTGCTGGTCTCGGGCTTCGTCGCGCTGACGCTGTCGCCGATGATGTGCTCGATCCTGCTCAAGCATGAAGAGAAGCACGGCAAGGCCTACGTGCTGGTCGAGCAGTTTCTCGACTGGATGACGCAAGGTTACCGCCGCGTGCTGACCGCTTCTCTGGCGCGACGCTGGATCGTCATGCTGGCCTTTGCGCTGGTTGCCGCATCGAGCGTCTTTCTACTCAAGGCGCTGAAATCCGAACTGGCGCCGATCGAGGATCGCGGCATCATTCTCGGCGTCTTTCTCGGGCCGGAGGGTGCAACGCTGGATTACACCGACAAGTACGCGAAGCAGCTTGAGGGGATCTATGGCAAGACACAGGATGTCGAGCGCTTCTTTGTCGTGTCGGGCAACCCGACGGTCAGTCAGGGCATCTCCTTCGTCGGGCTGACCGACTGGAAGGAGCGCAAGCGCAGCGCAGCCGATGTGGTCAAGGAGCTGTTTCCGAAATTCATGGGCATCCCCGGCGTGCTCGCCTTCCCGATCATGCCGCCGTCGCTCGGCCAGAGCCCACGCGAGCGACCAGTCAATTTCGTCGTCGTCACCTCGGCGTCGTATCAGGAGTTGCAGGAAATGACCGGAAAGATACTCGCCGAAGTGGCAAAAAATCCGGGCATCACCAACGTCGATACCGACCTCAAGCTGAACAAGCCGGAGCTCTCGGTGGCGGTCAATCGCGACAAATCGTCCGATACCGGCGTGCAGATCGAAACCGTTGGCCGCACGCTGGAAACCATGCTCGGCGGTCGGCAGGTCACGCGCTTCAAGCGCGACGGCGAGCAGTACGACGTGATCGTTCAGGTCGCCGACGCGGATCGCACGACCCCTTCGGACATCCGGGATATCTTCGTTCGCGCCAAGGATGGCAGCATGATTCCGCTGGGCAATCTGATCAAGGTGGATGAGACGGTGAGCCCGCGCGAACTCAATCACTTCGGCCAGCGCCGCGCCGTCACGATCACCGCCAACCTGACGCCCGGCTACACCATGGGCGAAGCGCTGAAATTCATGGAAGAGGTGGCCGGTCGCTCGCTGCCGGCCGGCTACGCCATCGATTACGCCGGACAGTCGCGTGAATTCAAGACTTCCAGCGCCTCTCTGGCGCTGACCTTCATTCTCGCCCTGGCCTTCATCTATCTGGTGCTGGCCGCGCAGTTCGAGAGCTTCCGCGATCCCTTCATCATCATGCTCACCGTCCCCTTGTCGATGACCGGCGCGTTGCTCGCTTTGCTGCTCAGCGGCGGCACGCTCAATGTCTATAGCCAGATCGGTCTTGTCACGCTGGTCGGCCTGATCACCAAGCACGGCATCCTGATTGTCGAGTTTGCCAACCAGTTACAGGAGCAAGGGCGCGATATCAAGCAAGCCGTCATCGAAGCCGCCGAACGGCGACTACGCCCGATCCTGATGACCACCGGCGCCATGGTGCTCGGCGCCATCCCGCTGGCGCTGGCGCGTGGCGCCGGTGCCGAAAGCCGGCAGCAAATCGGCTGGGTGATTGTTGGCGGGTTGCTGCTCGGAACCTTCTTCACGCTGTTCGTCGTGCCAACGGTCTATAGCCTGCTGGCCCGGCGCAGGGCGGTGGCCGAGGGCGTGGCGGCGGTGTGACCCCTTTGGTTTTCTTTGTTACTACGATAGCCGAAATTTTGAACCGGGCCTAAAAGATGACGACAGAAGCACCGCCCCCTCATGTGCGTCGCAAGCGTTACCGGGGAACGCATCCGCGCCATTTCGAAGAGAAATACAAGGAGCTGGAGCCGCAAAAATTCGCGGCGGATGTGGAGAAGGTGATCGCCCGCGGGCAGACGCCGGCCGGCATGCATCGCCCGATCTGCGTCAATGAAATTCTCTCTATCCTCGACCCGAAGCCGGGCGAAACCGCGCTTGATGTGACGCTTGGTTTTGGCGGTCACACGCGAGAAATTCTGCCACTGCTCTTGCCCGGCGGCCGGCTTTTTGCTGTTGATGTGGATGCCGTCGAATTGCCGCGTACGAAGGCCCGCCTGCGCAAGCTCGGCTTTTCGGAAGAGGTGCTGGTCATTCACAAAATGAATTTCGCCGGCATTGCAAAGCTGTTGCCGGAAGCCGGTGGCGGGTTTGATTGCATCCTCGCCGATCTGGGTGTTTCATCGATGCAGCTGGATAATCCGGGACGCGGTTTTTCCTACAAGAACGACGGGCCGCTGGATCTGCGCCTGAATCCGGAACGCGGCACACCCGCCTCGGCGCTGCTGCAGTCGATGAGCGCTCAAGAACTGGCCGAGCTGCTCACGAGCAATGCCGATGAACCCTGCGCTGAACTGATCGCGCAGGAAATCAAGAAGGCGACTTCACCCATCACCAGTACCCGGCAGTTGTCGGATATTGTGCGCGCCGCGCTCAAGACGCTGCCCGAAAACAAGGCGCATGCGAAATCCCTGCAACGCACTTTCATGGCGCTGCGCATTGCCGTCAATGACGAGTTTGGCGTGCTGGCGCGCTTTCTGGATGCGCTGCCCTGGTGCATGAAGCCCGGCGCCCGGGTGGCGATTCTTTCATTTCATTCCGGTGAAGACAAAAGAGTCCAGGCGTCCTTGCAAAAGTTTGCCGATGCGGGAATTTATTCGCGCATCGCACCAACCGCACTGCGGCCGTCGCAGGAAGAGCAGAGAAGCAATCCGCGATCTTCGTGTGCAAAGTTGCGTTGGGCGATACGGTCGGAACTGGCGGCGTCTTGATGTGGTGTTTTTATGAATTTCGGCAATCGGTCTTGGATTCAACCGGTCGAGGCAGCCATCCAATTTCAATAGTTAGGACGCACTCGGACCCTGCTGAATGTCCGGTACCCGGCAAGCAAATTGATAGCTACGCTGCCTTGAGGCGCGCCGCTTGACTAGGCTGCCGTCCTTTCTGCCACAAACGCCAGAAAACGTACATCCACGTATTTACATTTTCTATAAACCCGGCTAATGTACATATGTCGTACATCCATAACAGGGTTGGCAATGCACACTACTAAATCTTTCAAGAATGGCAACTCACAGGCTGTTCGCATCCCGGCTGATATTGCCTATGAGCGCATGGATATGGA
>CAJAHZ010000495.1 GCA_903939665.1 uncultured Pseudomonadota bacterium
AAACGTGTAAGCGCAGCCTTCCAGAAGAAAAGAGTAGCAGGCCTTCCGGTTGTTTCCATCATGCACGGACCGGGCTGGGTTTCGCCGACAGCCGAAATGAAGGGCTGGAAACTCGACAAAGAAAAAGCAAAGTCCGTGGAGCGGGTCTTCCAGCTTGCAGCAGATGGGCATGGCGGCACACGAATTGCCCGCCAAGCGAACGTGGAAGGCTGGCCTGTGCCATGGCGCGACAGGAAAAATGGCCGGCGTTCCTGGGAGCACACAGCCGTGAGCCGGCTACTGCGTGACCGGCGCGTTCTAGGCGAATGGCAACCTAAACGAATGATTGCAGGTCGACTTGTATCGGATGGCGACCCTATCGCGAACTACTATCCGGCAGCGGTGTCGGAAAAACTCTGGCACGGGGTTCAAAATGCACTAACAGGGCGATCAGGCCCGAAGCGCATCCGGGGAGTCAAGGCGGATGTCTTTTCTGGACTCTTGTATTGTGATTGCGGCGCACGCATGGAACGCAAGGCAGCCTCCTCCAGAGGAAGTGCCCGCTACTATTGCCAAGACAGAAAGGCGGGCCTGTCAAAATGCCCGCCGTTTCCCGAAAAGGCACTCATCGACCTAGTGCTGAGAGACCTTAGCCTAATAGAGCAAGCCGCATTCCGATCCGACGAGAAGTCGGCCGAGCTTCGCGAGCAAATTTCGCTTTACGAATCCTTAGCAGCCGACGCTCAAAACCGAGCAGACAACATAATGGCGGCGATCGAAGAGGGAGCAAAAAGTGAAGGGTTATTACAGCGCCTAAAGACAGCCGAAGATGCGCAGCAGAGAGCTCTCGATTCCCTTGAGGCCGCACGACGTGAGCTAAACAGAAAACCGGTAACGACGAAAGGCCTAGGCGCCGAATTTTCCAAAGCTGCATCGAAATGGATAACAGACCACGGAGCGGTAGAAGAACGTCATAAACTTGCCATGGCCTTGAACAGCGTTTTGACAAGGATAGTGTGGAACGGCGCATTCTTCTTTTCATACCTGAAAAACGGAACGGCGCTATCGCTCATTCCACCGGACGCCACCTTCAAGAGAGCCAAGCGACGTGACGCCGGTATCAAGAAAAACAATAGTCGCTAGCCTCCGCGATTTTTCGCTGCCACTCTGGTGACAAAGGCGGTATCGTGGCTTTGGAACGACAGCCTGTCTTTCCTGGCAAATACTCCGCTGTCCTAATGCCCATTCATTGGCGGTGGATCACTTTGTTGGCAGAATGAATGCATCTGGCAACAGTTCAGTCAATGACTTCGTCACTAATACGTCATCGCTGTTCAGGAAGAAACACAGCGAGCCAGATGACTGAGCGAACTCCAAAAGCACCTGGCGGCATGCCCCGCATGGAGAAATCGAGAAACGTGCGCCGTCTCTATTCGCGACGATAGCAATTGCCGCGATTTTGAAGCTCTCCCCCTCTTCCGACACGCCCTTGAATACGGCGGTTCGTTCAGCACAATTGGTAAGACCGAATGACACGTTCTCTACATTGCATCCCGTATAGATCTTGCCACTGGCAGCCAGAAGTGCAGCGCCGACGCTAACGCGGGAATATGGTGAGTAGGCTTTCGATAAGGCGTCTCGTGCCTGCTCGATAAGCTTGTCTCGGCCGACCTCTGTTCCAATGTCCATATAAATTTCCTCCCTCGAAGACAGTTGACCAGTTTATGCCAAGTGCAATGATAGCGGAGGAGCCATCTCTTCGTCGGGTTAGACCCGTTGGCCCACTTTGAACAGAAGTCCCCTGCGATGATTTCGCGCCGCGGTATCGGACGTATTGCCCCCTCATTGTTCGGTGCCTCCCATTTCTACTCACACTCTGCGCTTTGGAGCCGCAACCGTTTCCAATGCCTTCACGAGCAGCGGGGCTAGACCGGCCATGGTGAAACCATGACCTGCAAGGCGCTGCGCCAGTCGGCACCTGCTGCGCCATATCCTCGGTCGCTTCGCTTCTTGCGGTAATGCTCGCAGGCGAAATCCCGCCTGGCACATCTCCTCGCTCCACCCCGAAACCCTGCCCGAGCCCTTCGGGACAGGCATTTTCATCGTTTGTTTTGAGCGGCTCCAAAGAGCAGATTGAAACCAAACGAAAGGGCGAATCATGGCAACGAACACCGTCAATACGACCGACACCACAACACAAAACCAACTTCACCAGCATGGGGCGCTGCCCCATAC
>CAJAHZ010000496.1 GCA_903939665.1 uncultured Pseudomonadota bacterium
GAAACGCGGCGACCAGTTTATTGCCAGCGAAATGTTCCTGCTGGTGCTTTGCGACGACAAGGGTGAGTGTGCCCGTCTGGCCAAGCAGCACGGGCTGGCGAAGAAGTCGCTGGAGCAGGCGGTGTCCTCGGTGCGTGGCGGGCAGGGCGTTGATAACCAGGAAGCCGAAGGCCAGCGCGAGTCGCTGAAAAAATACTGCATCGATCTTACCGAGCGCGCCCGCCTGGGCAAACTTGACCCGGTGATCGGCCGCGACGACGAGATTCGCCGCACCATCCAGATTTTGCAACGGCGCACCAAGAACAACCCGGTATTGATCGGCGAACCCGGCGTTGGCAAGACGGCGATTGTTGAGGGCCTCGCCCAGCGCATCGTCAATGACGAGGTTCCCGAGACACTCAAGGGCAAGAAGGTACTCAGTCTGGACATGGCGGCGCTGCTCGCCGGCGCGAAGTATCGCGGTGAATTCGAGGAGCGCCTGAAGTCGGTGCTCAAGGAAATCGCGCAGGAAGAAGGGCGCATCATTGTCTTCATCGACGAGCTGCATACCATGGTCGGTGCCGGCAAGGCCGAGGGCGCGATCGATGCGGGCAATATGCTCAAGCCGGCGCTGGCGCGCGGCGAACTGCATTGTGTCGGCGCGACGACGCTCAACGAATATCGCAAGTATGTCGAGAAGGACGCAGCGCTTGAACGGCGCTTCCAGAAGGTGTTGGTCGACGAGCCGTCGGTCGAGAGCACGATCGCCATTCTGCGCGGCCTGCGCGAGAAGTACGAGCTGCACCACGGCATCGATATTACCGACCCGGCGATCGTTGCTGCGGCCGAGCTGAGCCATCGCTACATCACCGACCGCTTCCTGCCCGACAAGGCGATTGATCTGATCGACGAGGCTGCGGCGCGCATCAAGATGGAAATCGACTCGCGCCCCGAGGTGATGGACAAGCTCGACCGGCGCATGATCCAGTTGAAGATTGAGCGCGAGGCGGTGCGCAAGGAGAAGGACGAAGCGTCGAAGAAACGCATGCAACTGATCGAGGACGAACTCGTCAAACTCGAACGCGAATACAACGACCTCGAGGAAATCTGGAAAGCCGAGAAGGCGCAGGTGCAGGGCAGTGCGCACATCAAGGAAGAGATCGACAGGCTGAAGGCCGATCTGGCTCGCCTGCAGCGCGAGGGCAAGCTCGACAAGGTCGCCGAGCTGCAATACGGCAAGCTGCCGCAGCTTGAAGCGCAGTTGAAGGTGGCGGAAAAAGCGGGCGATGGCGCGCAGAAAAACAAGCTGCTGCGCACGCAGGTCGGCATTGAGGAAATTGCTGAGGTGGTGTCGCGCGCGACCGGCATTCCGGTGTCGAAAATGATGCAGGGCGAGCGCGAGAAGTTGCTGAAGATGGAAGAGCGTCTGCATCAGCGCGTCGTCGGGCAGGACGAAGCCGTGCGCCTGGTCTCGGATGCGATCCGTCGCTCACGTGCCGGTCTGTCAGACCCGAACAAGCCTTACGGTTCATTCCTCTTCCTTGGCCCGACCGGCGTCGGCAAGACCGAGCTGTGCAAGGCGCTGGCCGGTTTCCTGTTCGATTCGGAGGATCACATGATCCGCATCGACATGAGCGAGTTCATGGAGAAGCATTC
>CAJAHZ010000497.1 GCA_903939665.1 uncultured Pseudomonadota bacterium
AACATTTTTCTGGCGGAGACCTCCTCGACGCAAGGCGGGCTCGACTCGCTGCTCGATCCGACCGGCGCCATCAAGCAGGCGCACAGCAAAGCCGCCGAGGCATTCGGAGCCGACTTCACGTACTTCGTGACCAACGGCACGTCGACTTCAAACAAGATCGTCATGCAGGCGAACCTGAGGCCGGGCGACATCGTTCTGATTTCCGCCGACTGTCACAAATCGATTCCCTACTCGGTCATGCTGACCGGCGCGTATCCCATCTTTCTCGAAACCTATCCGCTGGTCGATCACGACCTGTACGGCGGGATTGACCTGGCCCAGATCAAGGCGGTCATGCTCGACCTCAAGAAGCATGGCCGTTTGCACCGGCTCAAGCAGATCACCCTGACCAATTCGACCTTCGATGGCCTGATCTACAACAGCGAGGGCTTCATGATGGAAATTCTCGCCATCAAGCCCGACGTCATTTTCCATTGGGACGAGGCGTGGTCTGCATTCGCGCATTTCCACCCGCTCTATTACAGCCGTACCGCAATGACCGCTGCCCAGAAAATCAGGCAGCGCATGCAGAGTTTTGAATACCACCTGTTCTACGCCCAGTGGATCGCCGAATTTGAAGCCAGCGATGATGAAAACAAATGGCGACAAACACTGTACCCGGACCCTGATCAAGCTCGACTGCGCGTCTACGCAACGCAATCGACGCACAAGACGCTGACCTCATTCCGTCAGGGCTCAATGATTCACGTTGCCGATTCGCTGTTCAACCAGGCCAGTTTTCTTGAAGCCTTCCGCATCCACACCTCGACCTCGCCCAACTACCAGATCATCGCATCGCTCGACATCGGTCGCAGACAGGCGGCACTCGAAGGATTCCACCGTGTGCGCGAATCGATTCGCCTTGCACTTCAGCTCCGCCAACGCATTCTCGATTCCGATCTGCTCAAACCGTATTTCCACGTTCTCGGCGATGACGAACTGATCCCGCCTGCCTTCCGCGAGCACCACGCGGATACGCCCGGCCTTCCGGCACAGGCCGAGTCACCGGCCATACGCCGCACATCCTTATCCGGGCTGGCCGAGTTGAGTGCGCGCTGGGGCCGCTCCGACTTTGTCATCGACCCGACGCGCGTCACGCTCGACATCAGCAAGACAGGCTTTGACGGCAGCAGCTTCAGACAGTTGCTGATGACGCGCTATGACATCCAGGTCAACAAGACGTCGCGCAATACCGTATTGCTCCTGATCAACATCGGTGCGACGCAGGCGACGATCGACTATCTCCTGCAGGTGCTGCATGAGATGGCTGCCGTCTTTCAACACGAACGCCGGCATCAGGTCGCGCAGCCGTATATGGAAATTTCGATCCCGCTGCCCGAGAAGCGCATCTTCCACCGGGCGTTCATGCCTTTCCAGGGCGGCGAGTACCATGCCAGCGATATTCGCTCAGCCTACTTTCAGGGCGGCGATGAGGCCAACGTGGACTACGTTCCGCTCTCTGCGGATACCGTGCAACTTGTGCAGACGGGTACGCAGCTGGTCTCGGCCAGCTTCGTCACGCCCTACCCGCCGGGTTTCCCGGTCATTGTTCCCGGGCAGATCATCACCCCCGAGATCCTGTGTTTCTTCCAGCACATCAAGGTCAAGGAAATCCACGGCTTTGACTTCGAGCGCGGCTTCAAGGTGTTTCGCGCCGCGTATCTGAACACGCTAAATCCCGTACCCGCAGAAAAATGAACCGGACGAATCCCGGCAAGGACTGAAAATGAACGAGACACCCCTACGGACGCTCAACTCACTGGCCGACATCAAGCGCTATTTCGCGGAAAGCGACGTCCCTTACTACTTCATCAGCGCCACCAATTTCAACCTGATGGGCATGCACGAATGGGTGCGCGGCTGGCAGAACATCAACCTGATCGACTGTTTCGATGGCCAGCACCCGCAGGTGCTGATCGTTGAAAACGATCACTCACGGCTGTTCGAGAGCATTGAAGAGATCAATCTGTACCTGCTGAACAGCGCCAGGGCGCAGGCCCTGTTCGCCGGGCAGCAAGAAGCGGGGCGCGCCATTTTTCTGTTCTTCGACGAACAGCTGGAAGCTGCGTGCCAGGCGTTGCACATCGACATCGCGCTGCCCAGGAACAGCCTGGTGAGAGAGGTGGACAGCAAGATCGTCACCACCGAGATCGGCAACCGGGCCGGCGTGCGCAGCGTTCCCAACGTGCTGGCCAAGGTGTCTTCCTATGCCGAGCTGGAGAAACTGGCGTGGCAAGCCGGGCTGGGCGAGCGACTGGTGGTGCAGACGGCCTACGGTGATTCTGGAAAAACAACCTTCTTCATCGCCTGCGAAGCCGATTATCTGAAGGTCGCAAAGAAGGTCGAAGCCGAGCGCATGGTCAAGATCATGCGCTGGGTGAACTGTACGGGAACGGCCATCGAAGCCTGCGCCACGCGCTGGGGAACAGTCGTCGGCCCGCTGATGACGGAACTGATCGGCATCGATTCGCTGACCCCGTATCCGGGCGGCTGGTGCGGCAACGAACTCTATGCTGCAGCATTCTCCGCCGACATCCGCATCCAGGCCCAGCGCAAGACCGAAGCGCTCGGCAACGCGCTGTACGAACGTGGCTACCGGGGCTACTTCGAGGTGGACTACCTGATCGATCGCGACACCAATGAAGTATGGCTTGGCGAGTTGAATGCGCGCATCACCGGGATCAGCGCGATGACCAACCTGTCGGATTTCAGCGTCGATCAGATCCCGCTATTCCTCTTTCATTTGCTCGAATATACGCCGGGCATCGACCTCGGCCTTGATGTCGGCGCTTTCAATCAGGCCATGCTTGCCGAGGGCGCGACCGGTACCGCCGCACAAGTCGTCCTCAAATATACCGATCAGCCGCTGAAAATCATCACCGAAGCACCGGTTTCCGGCGTCTACACACTGCAGCCCGACGGAACCCTGAGCTTGAAGCATGCCGGACATGAGCGCCGGGAAGCGCTCGCCAAAAACGAAGCCTACATTCTGCGTATCAAGACGACAGGCGAATACGCTTACCACGGCGGTGATCTGGCGACTCTCTTTCTCAATCAGGTCATTCGCGCGCCGCAAGGGCACCTGAATGCAGACGGCGAACGATGGGTCAGTGCGCTGAAGGACAGCTTCCGGTTTCGCCCGCTCAATCAGGAGGAACGATCTCTCGTCGAGCTGGCCCGCAATCCTGCCAGCATTAAAAGTGGACGCGAACAGTGAGCGCCTATTCACAAAAACGGTTTCAGGCGGTTGACGAAGCATTTCCCGCGACAAAGTGGCTGGCGCATGCCGCTACGGCCCTGCCCGGCTATCGCCGCTGGTTTGCCAGCGAAGGCGAAGTAAAGCGCCCCAGTCTGCAGGAATGCCGCGATGCGCTGCAGACCTGGATGCCGGAACTGGTGCCGCTGTGGGAACATCTGATCGTCCTCACGCAGGCCGATGACAATGACGCGCGACTGCTGAGTTTTTATTGCCCGGCGCCTTACCTGTCGGGTTGCTCACAAGCCGTATGGACGCGCTATACGCCGACGCTGGTGCGCAACTATGACTATTCGCCCGAATATTGCGAAGGGCGCATCATGAAAACGCGCTGGCACGATACCCAGGTCATCGCATCAACCGACTGCCTGTGGGGCGTGCTTGACGGCATGAATGAACACGGCCTTTCAGTCAGCCTGTCGTTTGGCGGCAAGGAAAGCGTCAGCAAGGGCTTCGGCATCCCGCTCATCCTGCGTTACGTGCTGGAGTTCTGCAGCACGGTCGATGAAGCGGTCAAGGTGCTTTGTCGCGTACCGGCCCACATGGCCTACAACATCACCGTGCTCGATGCCTATGGCCAGGTACGCACCGTCGAACTGTCGCCATTCTTCAGGCCCAACGTCACGCACAAACCCTTTGCCGTCAACCACCAGGGCGATTTCGAGTTGACCAACTACGCGATGTTCTCGCGTTCGTACGAGCGCCAGCAATTCATCATCGGCAAACTATACGACCCGCTCAGCAGCATCGAATCGTTCGTCAATGCCTTTGAATACAGCCCCCTGTTTGCCTCAAACTATGCGCAGGGTTTTGGTACCGTCTACACGGCGATCTACAACCCACAGCTTCGCGCAATGGAATACCGCTGGCCCAACCGGGCGAGAATGTACCAATCGTTTGCCTTCTTCGAGGAGTACGATATTTATGTCGACCTTTGACCCCCCGTTTGCGAAGCAAAAGCCAGCGTCATGATTCGCCTCACCATTCAGCGCAAGTTCTTTCTCGCCACCTTTGCCCTCGCCGCAACGATGGCGTTGCTGCTCGTCGGCCTGACGCGCTGGAATCTCGAACAGGGCTTCAGCCGCTATGTCGTCGAGGCTGAAATTGGACGACTCGACTGGGTGGTCAGCGGCATCGAAGACGCCTACGCGGCAAACGGTAGCTGGGCATTTCTGCAGGGCAACAGCGAACCCTGGGATCGCGTAATCGAGCGCAACGCCCGTGCGTCTGCGAGGCCGCCGCGACCGCACGGCGGTCCGGGGCTGTATCCGCCAAGGCCTGGCGAGCGCCCCGGCCCGCCGGGCGCCCCCCCGCCGCCTTATGGGGACAACCCACAGCCCCCGGGCCCACCGCTTGCCGGCGGCGGTCGACCGCCCGACATACTAGGCATCCACGCACGACTGTCCATACGTGACCCGGCAGG
>CAJAHZ010000498.1 GCA_903939665.1 uncultured Pseudomonadota bacterium
ATTGCTGCACGCCGTTCCAGGCGTTGTTCGGGTCGTTGTTGCGGTAGAACTCGTTGATGATGACCTTGTCGGTGGTGCCGGCAATCGATACTTCCAGCGAATGGTAGTAGTCGTTGAGTTGCTTGAGCGCGATCTCCGAGGTGCTGACCCCGGCTTTGAACTGCAGCGTATTGACCTTGCCCGGGGTGTAGTCGCCACGATTGTTGATCGTGTCCTGACCGTCACCCTTACCAAACATAAAGGTGTTGGTGCCGGCGGTGTGATAGCCGGCATCCAGCACGTCGTTACCGGTGCCGCCATCCATGATGTTGGTGCCGGTGCCGCCCTGTAAATTGTCGTTACCCGCACCGCCGTAGATCGTGTCGTTGCCGTCACCGCCGTCGAGTGTGTCGTTGCCAGCCTGGCCGCTGATAATGTCCGCGCCACTCGTTCCCGTAATGGAATCATCGCCGCTCGTCCCGCCAAACAGCTTGGATGAACTAATCGTGGCTAAACTCCATACTGTCCCGTCGTTGAACTTGAACTGTTGGATCGGATTGTAGTAGCTGGATGGGTCGCTGTTGCGGTAGAACTCGTTGATGATGACCTTATCCGTCGTGCCCGCAATCGATACTTCCAGTGAATGGTAATAATCATTCAATTGCTTGAGCATGATCTCCGAAGCGCTAACGCCAGCCTTGAACTGCAGCGTGTTGATCTTGCCCGCGCCGTATTCGTTGCGGCTGGTAATCGTGTCCTGCCCATCGCCCTTGCCGAACAGATAGGTATTGGTGCCGCCGGTGTTGTAGCCGCCATCGAGCACGTCGTTGCCTGCGCCGCCATCCAGTGAGTTGAGGCCTTCGCCTCCCCCCAGAACATCATTCCCTGCGCCGCCGTAGAGCGTGTCGTTGCCATCGCCGCCGGCAAGCGAATCATCGCCGGCTTGACCGTTGAGGGTATCCGCCAGGATGCTCCCGGTAATCGTGTCTGCACCCGCCGTACCGGCAAACAGTTTGGCCTGGATGGCAGATAGAGTCCAGATCGTGCCGTCGTCAAACTTGAATTGCTGCACACCGTTCCACGCGTTGTTCGGGTCGTTGTTACGGTAGAACTCGTTGATGATGACCTTGTCGGTGGTGCCCGCAATCGACACTTCCAGTGAATGGTAGTAGTCGTTGAGTTGCTTGAGCGTGATCTCCGAAGTGCTGACGCCGGCCTTGAACTGCAGCGTGTTCACCTTGCCCGGCGTGTAATCGCCGCGATTGCTGATCGTGTCCTGACCATCGCCTTTGCCGAAGAGGAAGGTGTTGGTGCCGGCGGTGTGATAGCCGGCATCCAGCACGTCGTTACCTGCACCGCCATCCATGATGTTGATGCCGGTGTCACCCTGCAAATTGTCGTTACCATCACCGCCGTAGATCGTGTCATTGCCATCGCCGCCGTCGAGTGTGTCGTTGCCGGCCTGGCCATCAATCACGTCAGCTGCCGTCGTTCCGGCAATGGTGTCGTCCCCGGCCGTACCAGCAAACAGCTTGGCCTGAATCGCGGCCAGATTCCACACGCTGCCGTCGTCAAACCTGAATTGCTGCACGCCGTTCCAGGCATTGTTCGGGTCGTTGTTGCGGTAAAACTCGTTGATGATAACTTTGTCGGTGGTGCCGGCAATCGATACTTCCAGCGAATGGTAGTAATCGTTGAGTTGCTTCAACCCGATCTCCGAGGCGCTGACCCCGGCCTTGAATTGCAAAGTGTTGACCTTGCCCGGCGTGTAGTCGCCACGGTTGCTGATTGTGTCCTGCCCGTCACCCTTGCCGAAGAGGAAGGTGTTGGTGCCGGCGGTGTGATAGCCGGCATCCAGCACGTCATTGCCGGCGCCGCCATCCATGATGTTGGTGCCGGTGCCGCCCTGCAAACTGTCGTTACCATCGCCACCGTAAATCACGTCGTTGCCGTTACCGCCGTCGAGCGTGTCGTTGCCCGCTTTTCCCACCACAACATCATCACCCGCGCCCGCCGTCAGCGAATCACCCCCCGCCGTCCCGACTTTGATATCCGGCACACCACCGGGGTTCGTCGCGAATACAGCGGCCAATCCCGCGCGTAACGCATCGAGCTGCCCCTTGTCCGCCGAATCGGTCGCCCACACAACCAATTGCTCGGCGCCGTTCCAGCCCGCCGAAACCAGGCCTTCCCCGTACTTTTTCAATTCGATCACGTCAGAAAACGCCCGTACCGGGTCGCTCAGATACAACGCATCGAGCGCGCTGTTCATCACCGAGTAATCCAGCCTGATCCCGCTTTCATCAATATTCAACGTCACCGCATCCAGATAAGGCTTCAACCTTGTCTGCATCACCAGCCCGTCATAAACCGACTGTTTCAACTGCGCATAGCTTTGCTCCAGCAGGGCGATGTTGCCGGCGCCCAGCGGCACAAAGACATAGCGCGAGGCCATCTGCGGCTCGCCCTGTTCATTGGTGCCGCCGTCGGTCGATGCTTCCAGCATCGCGCCCGTGCCGGTCGTTACGCGGTCCTCGCCAACCGTCACAAAAGGCGTACCGTTGAAACGCTCAAGCACGCTGATCAGGTGGTTGATGTGGGTGAGCTGCGCTTTCAGCGCGGCGCGCCGGGCGACTTCGGCTTCGCTGAGGATTGCCGCCTCTCCGCCGCCCCCGCCGCCACCGCCATCGGCGGCAACGAGGCCGAGGATGGCGATGATGTCGGCATTGCTCATGCCGGGCACCAGGTAGCTGAGCATGAAGCCTTTGTCTTCTGCGTCCTCCACCGAGGTGGTCATACCGGAGGTGTTGGCCCAGCTGTCGATGATGCCGTCGAGCTGGCTCCACATCTGGCTACGGGTGCGCGGCGCGGCGAGGGCGGCGACCGAGGTGGCGAGACCGCCATTGAGACTGGCGGCTTCCTGCAGGTTGCGCACCATGCCGGCGCCTTGCATGCCGGCGATCTCCTGCGCGGCTTCGGTGAGCGGGATGTGATCGGGGAATTCGCTGTAGAAGGGGTTACTGGCGAGGTTGATGTCGCCCATGCCGACCACTTCGCCGAGCGCGCCTTCGGTGCCGTCGGTCTTGATGTAGCCGCCGAGGTCGGCGATCTGGTTGCCGTTGGCGAGCGTCTGGTTGTTGGCAGTCTTGGCGACCTTTAATGCGACGATGTTCTGCGAGGCGAGGGTGAAGAGTTCGCCGGTCTGGCTGATGCCGTCCTGGTTGAGGTCGCGCCAGATGCGCAGGTTGGCGAAGTTGGCATCGGCGGCGTTGACGAGGCCGTCGAGGTTGGTGTCTTCCTGGGCGAGGGCAGCAAAGCCGTCGGCGGCGGTGCCGCCGGTGTAGAGAGCAGTCGAATCGCCGAACAGTTCACGGCCCGAGTCGATGCTACCGTTGCCGTCGCGGTCGTACACCAGCAGGCCGTCGTCGGACTTGACCCAGCCGGTGGCGGTCTTGATGCTGTCGCCGTCGTGGTCGAAGAGGATGGGGGCGGCGGCGTTAATGCCGACGGTTTCGAGGCCGTCACCGTCGAGGTCTAGGGTTAGGGGGTCGCTCTGGGGGCGGAAGTTGCGGGAGGCGAGGTAATTGGCGTTGGATTTTGGGTCGAGTCCACGAGGGAGTGGCCCTATAAGGTCGTCATATGACAAACCCAAGACGTCATCGATAAAGTCATAAAGCGAACTCCAATCATGCTTGCTCGACCAATCGCTGGCCAAGTCATAAGCTTGCTTGAATGTTTCCCCAGCCCACATATCAGCCACTACGGCCCATCCTGGACCAGCAGGAAGAAACGCCGCCCCTGCGAGCGTACCCACCATTGCTGCAAAAGATTCCCGAACGTAGCCATTCAAATTTTGATTAGATGCCGTCGTAGTCAAAGATGCAAGTAATTGAGCATCGTTATACAGGGCGACTGCAGGAGCGGTATTATTTGCCGCGTTAACTACAATGGCAGAGGCTTCTCCAGAAACAATAGCCCCTTCAATTCTGGCGAGAGCGACCGCAGCTGCCGCACCGCCACTGGTAACAACAATTCCGTTAGGGAAAAGCTGAATAAGTAGCAAAAGCAGTGAACGATTTCATTGTCATAGAGTCTGACAAGGAGTTCTGATCACAAGGGTTACGACGATGAAGCAAATGACGCTGGCGGCGACAAAGGG
>CAJAHZ010000499.1 GCA_903939665.1 uncultured Pseudomonadota bacterium
CGTGGCCAGCCAAGGTAAATCGTAGCAGCCAGTACATGCCGGGCGTGCTGTTGCACAACGTCGGCAAATGTCACTAATTACCGATATCTTGGAGCGTGTTTGACCACCCCAACTCACGCCGAGATTCATGTGAGGCTATCCAATCGGTTCGACGACCCAGGATAGTGCGGCTGAGTCGCTGAAAATATGGATTGCCTGCAGGCCGCCCGGATTGGCGGTCTACGTGTTTAAAAACTCGGAGAGTGGCGTATCTATTGGCCTACAGGCCGTTTAAATGCGACCTGTTGCGGAGGTGTGCGTGCTGAATGTGCAGGTGGGCTAGTTGGTCATCAGTCTTTTCTTGCTGTCATCGCGCCAATTGTCGAAGCAACGGCTACACTCATGGGTCCGTCATTGATCAAGAGAGCGTGGCGCTCACCGCTCCGGCGTTGGTGCTGCCGTAGGAAATCATGAGCGTCGACCGCTGGACTGAAGAGCAACTCAAATTAGCGTTCCATCTCTACTGCCAGCTACCGTTCGGCAAGCTTCATTCGCGAAATTCTGAAATCATCGAATTGGCTACGATGATCGGCAGAACGCCGTCAGCCGTCTCGATGAAACTGGTCAACTTCGCCAGCCTTGACCCCGCAATCACCGGCACCGGTCGGCGCGGCTTGGGCAATGCATCGGCGCTCGATCGGGAAATATGGAACGAATTTCAGGCGGACTGGGAAGGTTTGGCGCTTCAATGTGAGCAGCTTCGTCAGCAGTTAGGCGGCGTTGCCACCGTAGAGGTTGAGGTGGGCACCGAGAACACACTCACGCCAGAGGATTTCACTGGAGAAACCCGTCGTGTCGTCACAGAGCAGCGCATCAAGCAGCATTTCTTTCGCCGTGCTGTTCTCAGCAGCTACCGAGGGCGTTGCTGTATGTCGGGTTTGTCAGAGCCGCGCCTGCTGATTGCCAGTCATATCGTTCCGTGGAGCAAAGACAAAACGAACCGCCTCAACCCAAGCAACGGACTCTGTCTGTCGGCCATTCATGACCGCGCTTTCGATAAGGGGCTGATTACGCTGACCGACGATTTTCGAATCGTTTTATCCGATGCATTGCTCAAACGTGACGAAGGTTTTGTGAAGCAGGTGCTGCTTCCTTTGAGCGGCCGCCAAATAGAGATGCCAGAACGCTTCGCACCTGATATTGCGTTCGTCGCACGTCACCGCGTAGAAGTTTTTGTCGACGGTCGGATGGTGTAGAAAAGTGTGTGACGACAGCCTGAAATCGCAATCGGATTTTTAAAGTGGATAAAACTACATGTTTTCACGAGGATGTTTTTTACGAATATTTTCGACCCTTTCGGCACCCCGCTGCCCGGTTCGATATTTGGGGCAGCATTGGACTAGAAACATTCGGCGATGATTTTTTGCTTGCTCGAGAATACGCGCAGGAATATGTCTGGACAGTCGTAGATGCTTCCACGGATCAATGGATCATTCCCGGATTGCATCACGTTAATCGCGTTTGCTATTTACTGACTGAAATACCGCACAGCGACGCATCCATCGAGTTTGATCTCCTCGGTCGCTCTCTCCATTGGGGCTCGCGCGCCGAATCGCCACTCTTCGTAAGGTTTTGGCCAAAAACTAGACAGAAAGCAAAAAGCCAGACCTTATAAGTCTGGCTTTTTGCATGTTGCTGGTGGGCCCGCACGGACTTGAACCGTGGACCAAAGGATTATGAGTCCTCTGCTCTAACCAACTGAGCTAC
>CAJAHZ010000500.1 GCA_903939665.1 uncultured Pseudomonadota bacterium
CAGCCGAGCGCTCGCCAACGCCCAAAACGGCCTGCTGACGCTCCTCGCAAAGCCGGCAGGCGCGGCAATCTTCGACACTCTGCTGCAACTCATCCCAGCTCATGCCGGCGATCTGCTCCAGGCGTTCGGCAGTGCCTGCGACAAGCGCACGCTTGACCTGAACCTGCGGCGTCTGGACCAGCGTAACAGGCGACGCCTCGACAGACTCGTCGACAAGCATCGACTCTGCGCCGCACAGAACCGAAGGATTGTCACGCAGCTTCCATTGCGGCGACAGCCCCATCTCGTGCAGCATCTGTTCGCGACTGATCGTCATGCCTTGAGTTCCACCAGTGGATGGGTCAGAACCAGCGCGTCTTCGCGACCTTGCGCCGCAGGATAATAGCCGCGCCGCACGCCGATCTGCTGAAAGCCAAAATGGCGGTAAAGCGCCAGCGCCTTTTCATTCGACGGGCGCACTTCGAGCAGCAAGCTCGTTGCACCGCCCTGCCGCCCGGCCATCATCGCCTGACGCAACAGGCGCGCGCCATAGCCCATGCCCTGTTTTTTTTCCGCAACACCAAGGTTCAGCAGATGCGCATCATCGACCGCCAGCATGACCACCAGATAACCGACCAGTTCGCCACCGACCCGACACACCCAGCAACTGTAACCGGACGAAATCGAATCGGCGAAGTTGCCGCGCCCCCACGGGAAGGGATACACCCGATATTCAATGGCGAGCACCTCATCCAGATCATGAATATTCATCGGCAGCATTTCGCTGCGCGGTGCGAGCAAGGCGTTCATGCTTTGCCGCCTTCGGCCAGACGCTCGGCGACGGTCTTTGCCACCTTGTCGCGCACATAGAGCGGTACAGCATCCGCCGGATCGACCCACTCGCCACGCGCCAGACGCGGCGCAGCAAGGCGGGCAACCGCCTGTGCACTCGGCATCAGTTCGGGCATCCAGGCCGAAACAAACGGCGCCAGCCGCTCGTGCAGCGCTGGATACGCCACCAACCCGTTGCCGCAGGCCAACCAACCGCCGAATTCCGGCAAAGGCGCGACTGCCGGCGCATAAACGCCGACCAAGCCAAGCGCGACGCCCGATTCGAAATAACCAAAATACACTTCACCCATGCGAGCATCGAGCGCAACAATCACCCGCTCGCCCCCGCTGCCAAGCGCCATTGCATCCAGCGTACCGACCGGGATCAGCGGCAGATCGTGGGCAAACGCCAGTCCTTGCGCCACGCCGCAGGCGACACGCAAGCCGGTAAACGAGCCGGGGCCGGCACCAAAGGCGATGCCCTGCAGATCGGCAAATCCCAATCCCGCCTCGGCCATCGTCGCGCTAATCAGCGGCAGCAAGGTTTCGGAATGCGACACCCCCGTCGGGCAAGCGCGCAGCAGTACCTCGCCGTCGCGCCAGAGGGCAATCGAACCGACGTCAGTGGAAGTCTCAATGGCAAGCAGATTCATGCGCTGTATTTTACCTGCCCCCAACGGCTACAAGCGGCTTGTTTGAAGGGAGGGCCGAACCGGCGTGGGTCGCAGCTTATCTACCTGGCCACGATTGCGGCCAAATTTACCGCCATCTATGACCTTCGGCGTATTGCAGTGCAACAATTCGTTCCTTATAATTTAACCTTACAAATAATAAGGTCGAGAAGGGTTTCAAATGCGCTGGCGCCCTGCTCTGGCTGTTCCGACGGCCGCCATCACGTATATTTTCCGTCGCCTGATGATTGCTCGCGGTTCGCTCGTGTGCATTGGGGCCACGCTGCTGCTGGCTGGCTGTGCTGGCGCGCTCAAGCCCCCCCGCGAACAACACGTCGCAAGCAAGCGAGGCAACGAACGCGAGTTCGCCCTGCAATCGGCGTGGCGCGGCCAGTCGTACGGCACCTTGGTCGATACCTACGGCCCCCCCCTGTACACCATGAACATCCCTGGCGATCGGCCAAATGAGAGTGTTGCGGTTTATGGCGTTCGCGACAGCGTTTCGCACTGCATCGACGCCTTTACCGTATTTCATGGCAGCGAGCGAGGCAAAATACAAAACGATTCCACGGTAACCAGCTATTTCTGCCGCTAAACGGGTCACCGGGACAAAAGGCCGAACGACTCAGGGTTTTAGTTGCAGGTCGCATCAGCTCGAAACAGAGCCCGCCTGTACATACACAACCAGGGACGATTTTATGTCAGCGGCGTGAATACACTGACGCCGTTGCGTCCAGATTCCTTGACGCAATACATCGCGGCATCGGCGCACTTGAGCAGCGCGCTTTCCTCGCTGCCGTGTTCCGGATAAACGGCAATTCCGATACTGGATGAAATGCGCAGGTTTTTACCGGCAATGGTAAAAGAGGTACTGAGAACCTGACGTATCTTTTCCGCCACCACCTTCGCATCCAGCGCCGACTCAACGAGCGGCAGCAACACCATAAACTCGTCGCCGCCGATACGCGCCACGGTGTCCGCTTCGCGCATGCAATCCTGAATACGTTCTGCCGCTTCTTTCAGCAGCATGTCGCCCATCGCGTGACCATAGCAATCGTTAACCGGTTTGAATTGGTCAAGGTCAATGTACATCAACGCCAGATGTGCGTTGTTGCGCCTGGCTGCGGCGAGCGCCTGCTGCAAGCGGTCACCAAACAGCTTGCGATTGGGTAATCCGGTCAGCGCATCATGGGTGGCCAGTTGGGTGAGCGCTTCGTTGGCAGCAACCAGTTCAACCGTGCGCTGCTCGATCTTATGCTCAAGAGATGCGTTGATCTCCTTGATTTGCGCTATTTTCTGATTAACCGCGTCGTCCATGGCCATAAAACTCATGGTGAGATCCCCCAACTCGTCGTGCCGCCGCTTTTCCTTTTCCAGTTGTTCGAGTTCATCGCCGAGCGCACCGCTCTGCTTGCCGCTGGCAACGCTGCGAAAAACACGACTGAGTACCGTAAGCGGATTAGAGATGGAGGTGGCGAAATACCAGGCAATCGGAAGAATGAACAACAGGCACGCAAGCGCAATCAGCCCCAGTATCCGAACCATCTCCCAAGTATTTTTTTGCACAATATCCTTGGAGTGGAGCGCAGAAATCGTACCAATGAGGCGTTTGTCGGTGTAAAGCGGTATCAGACACTGATAAAAACCAGCACCATCGACCATGATTTCGTTGAAAATCATTGCCAGTGCCTGAACGTCGGGTACTGCCTGCAAGCCACCCCAGTCCGGATTTCGATAAGCTGCCAGGTTCCCGCTGCTAAACCCCTGCGCGGTAAAGACGTTTATCTTGATCTCGGTCAGCCGCGACAGGTGCTCGACAAAGGGTTGATCGAGCCGCTGCGATGCAACAACCAATCCAAGCTGCTTTATTTCCTGCTTGCCGGAGGCCAAGTCAAAAGCCACGCCCATAATCGGCACATGGCTTTCAACCGCCAGAGACCCGTCGACCACCGCATAATCAACACTTTCCTGCTGCGGCAGCCGCCCACTGAACTTCAAGCCAATTGCGGCAAAGGCGTCCGATGCTTGCAGTGCTTGCCTGTCCAGTTCTTCGCCATCCTTCAACGCCAGCACTTGGAACGAAGGCTTGGGGGAACGCTCAACAAAGCCGACCCGTTCGCCGCTGCTGTCGGACAAGGAAAAGGAAACCAGATTACCCGCCGCGTCATAGATGGCAATCCGGGAAAGTTTTGCGGCACGCCCCGTCTTGTAGATATCTTTCACCAACTGCTGATAGGTATTAATCAGCGTTTCGCGATCAACCCCCGACTGCGCATATTGCGCCAGATACCAGATGGTCGACCCGAGGTTTTTCTGGGTCGCCAATTGGTGCGATGCCAAAAGTATATTATTCTTGCGCTCGGCAAGATTGTCGTCGACTACCTTGAATGCCTTGCGCAGCAAGGCATTTGACTGATCCAGATGTTGCTGCCGAATAACCAGCGAAACAGCCAGCATGGAGGCCAGCGCCACCACCATACTGATAACAACTGCCCCCAGCAGTAGCTTGTTTCTTAGCTGCTTAATTTTCATGTCTGAACGCTGTTTCTCGATTTTTCATGAGGTGACAAGCCTGCCTGCCGGCAAGCTTGTCCCGACGATTCTGCTACCTGGCGCCGACCGGCGTATAGGAAAGAACGGGCACATAGCCATCAGGAGCGGTAGAAGTATCGAATTTATATGTTGAAACATTATTTCTGTCCACCAAACCAAGTTTTACCAGGATGGTATGAGGCGGTTCCCTGGTTCTGCCCTCAAGGAAATTTACGGCAGCATTGATACTTATCCGCGCCTGGCTAACGCCCTTGGTGTCGGCGGCGGCATGAACATCACCCTTGCGAATAAGAGCGGCAATTTCACGGGTCAGATCGTAGGCAACAATCCTGATTTTTCCGTTCAGCCCGGCCTCTCTCAATGGCAATACCGCAGCCGGTGCACAGCCTGTACAACCCAGAATATAATCGAGCTTCTTGCCATATTCGGCAAGCAATTGCGCCGCCAGTAGCGACTGTACGATCCGGTCACTGTCGCCATATTTGATATCGACGATATTGACCTTGATTGCGGCCTGGCTCACGGCTTCGCGAGTTCCCTCAACCTCGCCCTTCACCCAGCCGGCATCCGAAGGCCCAGGCAATAGTGCGATATTGATCGATTTCAAACCGCGCTGCTGTGCATCACGGATAACCCATTGCGTGGCATCAACTCCCATGCCTTTCAACGAGGTGGTCACCTTGATCGTCAGGTCGTCGCTGGTGCTATCGTTCGCCAATTCGAAGATCGGAATACCCAAGGCGCGGACTTTGGCGATGGCCTTATTGTTGGCCGTCTGACTGAGCGGCGAGATGACGATCGCGTCGTATTTCGCCGCAATGGCTTCATCCAGCAGGCGTAACTGGCCGATCAGATCGTTGTAGCCATCGGCCGGGAAGATATCGACGGCGACCCCCAAACGCTTGGCTTCGCTGATCACGCCAAAGCTACAGCCGACCCAGTAGGGATCCTTTATATGCGGGAACAGATAAGCAATACGCCATGGTTTGCTGGCACGCGCAGCCATGGCGTAATGGTCATTCGCCACGCGACCACTGGCCAGCGCCTCGTCGGCAGATCCCTGCCGCTTGAGCGGCGGGTAGATGGAATAAATGGGAACGGGGTCGAACTTGTCGACTTCCGGCTTCAGCACGGCGTCTGCCGCAAGGGACAGCGTCGGCGCGCCCAGCACCAGGGTATACAGGATGATTTCCCGCAAAAAACCACCTGCCAAGCAAGCCATGCCAGAGATCTTTCTCACCTGCCCTCCACTTCGTTTGCATCCACCAGGCCGGCGTTGCAGCACGCTTCTCAGGATACCAGCAATTTTTCTCGTCGGGCTTCACGACTGAATTGGTTTGCGCATTCAAATCTGAAGCGCGACCTTGCTCGGCAAGTTACAGCCGCCCCGGCTGAATTTCCATGTTTCGTGACAGCCGATTTTTGCGAGGCTCCACATTTTCTCGCCGCAACGCGACTTGCAGTCGATCGCGCGTAGAGGCATCCTTGCGCTGCCGACAGGAAAACGAAGTCTCGTTGCTGCCCGTGGCGCAAGACAATCATCGGAGAAACTGGGCTTGAGACTGAATTCGTTTCTGCGGCGGTCGCTCAACGCAAGAGTGACGCTCTTCACCCTCGCCGTTTTCGTGGCCGGCATCTGGTCGCTGGCATTCTATGCCAGCCAGATGCTGCGCGACGATTTGCAACGCATGGTGGGCGACCAGCAGTTCTCGACGGTTTCCTTGCTGGCCGCTGCGATCAATGTAGAAATGGACCAGCAGCTCAAATCGCTGGAAGCCATCGCCAGTAATGTCACACCCGCCCTGCTGAGCGATTCGGGCGCCTTGCAGTCCCTGCTGGAGGAGCGTCAGGTTCTGCAGAGTCTGTTCAGCGGCGGCACCTTCCTTACCGGGA
>CAJAHZ010000501.1 GCA_903939665.1 uncultured Pseudomonadota bacterium
CTGCCGCACATCCTGATGCGCTTCTACACCACACCTTCGGTGCAGGAAGCGCGTCGTTCGGTGTTCTGGTCGCTGTTCTTCATCTTCCTGCTCTACTTTACCGCGCCTGCACTGGCGGTGCTGGCCAAGTACGAGGTGTACCATAACCTGGTGGGAACGTCGTTCGCGACGCTACCAAGTTGGGTCTCCAACTGGGCGGCGGTAGACAAGACGCTGATGTCGATTACCGACATCAACATGGACGGCATCATTCAGCTC
Organism: uncultured Pseudomonadota bacterium; assembly: GCA_903939665.1. Lineage (GTDB taxonomy): Bacteria > Pseudomonadota > Gammaproteobacteria > Burkholderiales > Rhodocyclaceae > CAJBIL01. Next base: position 259 of record CAJAHZ010000501.1, read on the forward strand.
GCTGAAATCGCCATCGGTGGCGACCTGATCGTGCTGGCAACGCCGGAAATCGCCGGTCTGCCGTACGTGATCTCGGGTCTGGTGGCGGCGGGCGGTCTGGCTGCTGCGCTATCAACGGCTGACGGTCTGCTGCTGACCATTGCCAACGCCTTGTCGCACGACGTGTATTACAAGATGATCGACCCGCAAGCAACAACGGTTCGTCGTATTGCCGTGTCAAAGGCGCTTCTGCTGGTGGTTGCGTTGTTGGCGGCCTATGTGACCTCGCTCAAGCCCGGAGACATCCTGTTCCTGGTTGGCGCGGCGTTCTCGCTGGCCGCTGCGGCGTTCTTCCCGACGCTGGTTTGCGGCATTTTCTGGAAGCGCGCCAACCGGATGGGTGCGATTCTCGGCATGACGCTTGGTTTAGGTGTCACGGCGTATTACATGTACCTGACCTATCCGTTCTTCGGCGTCAATGCACCGAAGTGGTGGGACATCAACCCGATCTCGGCCGGTATCTTCGGCATCCCGCTCGGCTTCATCGGCGTGATCGTCGGTTCGTTGATCACCGCTGCACCGAGCAAGGAAGTCCAGGAACTGGTCGACCACGTTCGCTATCCGAATCTGGAAGGCGATGTCGATACGAAAGGCGCTTGATTGATCAAGTAAGCCGTTCGTAAAAAGGCCCGCTTCGGCGGGCCTTTTTTTCGGGGCAGGGTGTGTGATGAAAGTCTGTTGCGTGTTGTCGTTTAACGTAGTGGTTCGGGTAGCAGGTGCAGCAGGTCGGCGCGTTCGGCGTCGTGCATCAGGCGTTCTGCGTGTTTCGGGTCAAACGTGACGAGCTTGGTGGCGGTCTTGGTGACGTTCTCCGGGTCGTGCAGGTGGTAGTAGGCCATGCCCAGCTGGTAGTAGCTGATGCCGTTCATCGGCTGCAGCCGGACGGCTTCCTTGAGTGCCCTGGCAGCTTCGGCATGATTGCCGGTAGCCGCGTAGGCGAGGCCCAGACCATACCAGGCACGGTCAAGATTCGGCAGGATGGTAACGGCCTGTGTGAAGGCCTCGACGGCCTCGTGTTTTTTGCCTGCAGCATCGCGGACGAAGCCGAGGTTGAACCAGGAGTTTCCATCGCCAGGCTCGATTTGAACGACGGCTTCAAACCATTTTTCAGACGTCGCCATGTCTTTCTTTTGCGCGGCAATTGACGCAAGATGGCGGGCCGCCTGTGCAGATTGCGGGTTGGCTTTGAAAGCCTGCTCGTAGGCCTCGGCAGCAAGCGGATTGCGGCCAAAAAAATGCATTAACCAGCCGCGCATGTAAAAGCGTGTGTAGTCGAAGTTCATCGGTCTCTCTCGGAATGTCCGCTTTGGTGGATACGTTTTGATCGCTTGGATTATCAGTTAATTTTGAACAAATTGTTCAGGAAAATCATGTCAATTGAGCTATTTATTGTTGGTGTTCTACGCGCCCTCGTTGAAGTTGCGTTGCTGTCCTTGCTTGGTCAGGGCTTGGTCGGTCTGCTCGCCGGCGCTTCGCGCCAGACCAACCCGGTGTACCGTGTTTTTTTGATCATTACCAATCCGCCGGTCAAGTTCACCCGGTGGCTTACGCCAAAGCTGATCATCGACAAGCACGTTCCCCTGATCACGTTTTTTGTTCTCTTCTGGCTATGGATTCTCCTCGCCTACGTCAAGCGTGTGCTATGCGACATGAGCGGGCTTGTTTGCTGAGACGGCATCTGCGCCAAACCAGACCAAAGTTTGGAGCGCGCTGACTCTTCTGCTAGAATGCGCGCTCTTCTGGAGAGGTGGATGAGTGGTTTAAGTCGCACGCCTGGAAAGCGTGTGTAGGTTCATAGCCTACCGCGGGTTCGAATCCCGCCCTCTCC
>CAJAHZ010000502.1 GCA_903939665.1 uncultured Pseudomonadota bacterium
GAATGCTGCAGATGACACTGGAAAGTGATCGATCCGCTTGTTGCTCTGAATTGCTATGAATTAAGTAATAGTGCCGGTAAATTCGCGGCAGAACAGACTCAAAGCTACTACATGTAGTGGTGCAAGGCAAGAAGTTGACTAAATGTAGTGGGGCTGCATTGAAGCGCAGCACGCCGGAAAATGCCGAAAAATCACTGTTTTAGAGGGAAAGAAGAATCTTTTTGCTGCAGCGCACAAGGCGCTTTGGCTGGCATGTTCGTGCCCGGAAAAGCAAAAACAAAACGCTCTCAACGCAGAGGGCGCAGAGAGAGAAAAAATCTTTGTTATCCGATTTTCTCCGCGATCTCTGCGTCTCTGCGTTCTCTGCGTTGAAAGAGGTATGTTCTTATCTTTTGCGCAATTACCTACGCGGCAAGCAGGTCGCGTGTGTGGTCGGCGATCATCCATTCCTCGTCGGTCGGGATGGTGAGCGCGTCGACGCGGCTGCCGGTGGTGCTGATACGAATCTTGTTTGCCGCGTTGGCCGTGTTGTCGAGTTCCAGCCCCAGCCAGGCGCAGCCTTCGGCGATACGCCGGCGGATTTCGGTCGCGTGTTCGCCGATGCCGCCGGTGAACACCAAGGCGTCGAGGCCGCCGATCGCCGCTGCAAGCGCACCGATCTGGGTGATTGCGCGATAACAGAAGAGATCGACCGCATCGGCTGCTGCCGGATCGTCGCTGGCGAGCAGGGTGCGCATGTCCTGGCTGATGCCTGAAACACCGAGCAGGCCCGATTGCTTGTACAGCAGGTTGGTCAGATCCTTGACGCACATCCCCTTGTTCTCCAGGAGGTAAAGCAGTACGCCGGGATCCAGCGCGCCGGTGCGGGTGCCCATCATCAGTCCGTCGATGGCGGTGAAACCCATCGAGGTGGCCTGGCTGCGCCGGCCGAGCATGGCGCACATGCTGGCGCCGTTGCCGAGGTGGGCAACCAGCACACGGCCATCGGCCTTTGCCGTGTGTTCGGGCAGCACGCGGGCGATGTATTCGTAGGAAAGTCCATGGAAGCCGTAACGCTTGACGCCTTCGTCGCTGAGCGCCTTGGGAATGGCAAACATCTGCGCGACGTGCGGCTGGGTGCGGTGGAAGGCGGTGTCAAAACAGGCGATCTGCGGTATCTCCGGCAGCAGCGCCGAGAGCGCATTGATGCCCGCGAGGTTGTGCGGCTGATGCAGTGGCGCAAGAAGGATGAACTGCTCAAGTTCGGCGAGCACGGTCGGCGTCAGTACCATCGGCTGCGAATAAAGCGACCCGCCGTGAACAACACGGTGGCCGACCGCACTGATCTGCCAGTCGTCTTCATTGTGACCACCCAGCCAGCGCAGCAACTGGTCAAAGGCTTCCTTGTGCTTGATGCCGGCGGTCAGCGCGACATCCGGGAAGCGCTTGTCGTCGCTATCTTTTGCCACCAACTTCGCGTGCGCGGAGCCTGCCTGAAGAGGTGCGGCCCCGATCCCGTCGATCTGCCCAGACAGGGAGGGGTGGCGAGCCAGCCCTCCGTTCAGTTCAAACAATGCAAATTTGATCGATGACGAACCCGCATTGATCGTCAGAACGCCCTTCTTCATTCTGCTGCTGCCTGTTTTTTGCGGTTGGCATGCGCGATCAATGCGGCGATCACGCAGGAGGCGATGCGTGTTTCGGCGGTGTCGGCGCGGCTGGTCAGCACGATCGGCACCTTGGCGCCGAGCACGATGCCGGCAGTCAGGGCATTGGCAAGGTACTCCAACTGCTTGGCCACCATGTTGCCGGATTCAAGATCGGGGACGACGAGGATTTCGGCGCGACCGGCAACCAGGGAAACAATGCCTTTGGTTTTGGCGGCAACCACCGAGACCGCGTTGTCGAAGGCCAGCGGGCCGTCGAGCAGACCGCCCTTGATCTGGCCCCGATCAGCCATTTTGCATAGTGCTGCGGCATCAAGCGTCGATTGGATCTTGGGGTTGACGGTTTCGACGGCAGAGAGAATGGCGACCTTGGGTTCCGGGATGCCGATGATGTGCGCGAGGTCGATGGCGTTCTGGATGATATCGACCTTTTCTTCGAGCGTCGGCGCGATGTTGATCGCCGCATCGGTGATCAGGATCGGACGCGGGTAGGTCGGCACATCCATCACAAAAACATGGCTGATGCGTCGTGCCGTGCGCAGGCCGGCGGCGCGTGATACCACTTCGGCCATCAATTCATCGGTATGCAGGCTGCCCTTCATCAGTGCTTCGGCATCGCCGCTGCGGATCAGCGTGACGGCCATGGCAGCGGAGTCGTGGCTGTGCTTTACGTTGACGATGCGGTGCTGCTTCAGATCGAAGCCGTGTTCGGCGGCGATGGCGCGGATCTTGGCCTCCGGCCCGATCAGGATGGGGTCGATCAGCCCGGCTTCGGCAGCCTGCAGCGCGCCCTTGAGCGATTCGAAATCGCAGGGGTGGACCACGGCCATGTCGATCGGCGCCAGACCCTTGGCGCGCGAGACCAGGTTTTGCAGGCGTGCGTACTTGTCCGAGATGACGATGTCGGGCATCTCGGTACGCTTGGTTTTCATTTTTTCGGTCGGCGCCAATACCTCCGCCGTGCCATGAACCACCTGCATGTCGTCCTGGTTGGTGCAACTGCAGTCGAACAGGATGTGGTGGTTATGGTCGAATTTCTGCTTTACCGTGATGGTGATGGTGATCGTGTCGCCGATCGTCACCGGTCGTGCGAAGTGCAGCGACTGATCGATCAGAATGGTTCCCGGGCCGGGGAACTGCGTGCCCAGTACCGTCGAAATCAGCGATGCGCTCCACATGCCGTGCGCGATGACTTCGCGGAATATGCCGCTGTGCGCAAATTCCGCATCGACAATGGCCGGGTTGACGTCGCCGGACATGACGGCAAACAGCTGTATGTCTTCAGGGCGCAGGGTGCGGATCAGCGACGAGCTGTCGCCTACGCGGATTTCGTCGTAAATTCGGCTTTCAAGAAACTGCAGGGGGGTTTCAACGTGCATGGTCGTGCTCCAGATGAATCGGGTGATGTTGTTTTGCCTGAATACAGGTTTCTAGAAGCCCTTGCCGTAATTGACGATTGCCGATGGAATCTGGTCGAGCGGGATCGTCTGGTCGGCGGCGCCCAGCTTGATCGCCTCTTTCGGCATGCCGAAAACAACGCAGCTGGCCTCGTCCTGGGCGATGGTCTTGGCACCGGCATCGTGCATTTCCTTCATGCCGCGTGCGCCGTCGTCGCCCATGCCGGTCATGATGATGCCGAGCGCGTTGGCGCCGGCGAATTTGGCTACCGAACGAAACAGCACGTCGACCGAAGGCTTGTGCCGATTGACCAGCGGCCCGTCGGCGACTTCGACCACGTACTGGGCACCACTGCGCTTGAGCATCATATGCCGGCCTCCGGGAGCAATCAATGCCCGACCGGGGATAACGCGATCGCCGTTTTTGGCCTCCAGTACTTCGATTTGGCACAGTCCGTTCAGGCGCTCAGCGAACATCGCGGTAAATTTTTCCGGCATGTGCTGAACGATGACAATGCCCAGGCTGGTTGCTGGCAGTTTGGTGAGCACCGCTTCGAGCGCCTGCGTGCCGCCGGTCGATGTGCCGATGGCAATCAGTTGGTCGGTGGTACGCTCCAGTGCGCGGTTGACGCCCGGAGTGAGCATTACGTCGGCGGTGTTCTTCGGGCGGTTAAATGCCGAGGCCGGATTTGGCGCGATCGCCGTGGCGCTGCGCATCGCGCGCATGTTGGCGCGCGCGGCGCTGCGTACGGCTTGCACGATGTCGTTCGACGAATCTTCAAGGAAACTTTTCAGGCCCAATTTTGGCTTGGTGATGATCGCCACTGCGCCGGCCGAAAGTGCCTCGAAGGTCGCTTGCGCCCCTTGCTCGGCAAGCGACGAGCAGATGACGACCGGCGTTGGGCGCTCGGACATGATCTTTTTAAGAAAGGAAATGCCGTCCATGCGCGGCATTTCGATGTCGACGATCAGCACATCCGGCCAATTCGTCTTCATCTTCTCGAGCGCAAAGATTGGGTCGGAGGCTGTGGCAATCACCTCGATGCCCGAGTCGATCGCCAGGGCCTGCGAGACCACCTGACGCACCAGCGCCGAGTCGTCGACGATCATTACCTTGATTTTTTCAGCCATAGCCGTTCCTGGTTTGCGCACCCGAACCCTCGGGGAAAGCCAGCAAGACGTGGCCACTCCACAGTTCGAAATGCAGTTTTCTGCGTCCGCTGCCGCCGACGTGCTCGGCCATCAGCGCGATGTTTTTTGAGGCCAGCAGTTTTCTGCCGTATTCGATATTCCGCGGGCCGATATCCAGCTTGCCACTTGTGCCGCCGCTAAACATGTTGCCGCCGCCAAACAGCTTGGCTTGATATTCGCTCGGTCGGGTGCCAGCTGCTTCGACGTGCTGCAGGAAGAGGGCGAAGGCTTCGCTGGCATAGCGGCCATCGAGCGGCAAGTGTGAGAGATGCGCCAGATGCGCGGGGCGGGCAACGTGAACATTGCGTTCAGTCAGCATGTAGTGACACATGCCGCCAATCCGCTTGCGCGGATGCCAGAGGGTGATCGAAATGCAGGAGCCGAGCAGGGTCGAAATTCGCGTGTGTCCGCCGCCGAAGTAAAAATCTCCGGGTTCGAGAACGACTTTGTGAACCAGGTCGGCGGTTTCAATCATGGCTTGCGGTAGATCGTTGGGCGAATGGTGTCGAGCGGGTCGATTTTCAGGCCGTTCAGCGTTTCCGAGTGGCCGATGATCAGGTGGCCGCCACGTTTCAGGCGCGGCAAGAGGTGGTTTACGACCTTTGCCTTGGTCTCCGGGTCAAAGTAGATCATCACGTTGCGCAGGAAAATCACTTCGAAATCGCCGATGTCGGCATCGACCGGCAGCGTCAGGTTGATCTGGTAAAAACTGGTTCGCTTGCGCAGTTCGGGTGCGATCAGGAAGGTGCCGGCGTGTGCGCGAACGCCTTTCAGGCAGTATTTTTTCATGAAGGCCGGCGGGATGCCTTCGGTGCGGGCGAGAGAATAGTGGCCGGTGGCCGCCTTGGCCAGTACCTGTGTGCTGATGTCCGAGCCGACGATTTCCCAAGGTGTGTTGGGCAGGCTGTCGGCGAGCACCATGGCCAGCGTGTAGATCTCCTCGCCGCTTGAGCTGGCGGCGCTCCACACGCGGAAGGTGGCCGGGCTGCTGCGTTTCTTGATGATCTCGTCGCGCAGGAATTCGAAGTGTTTTGGCTCGCGGAAAAAGTACGTTTCGTTGGTGGTCAGCAGATCGACCATCGTCTGCAACTCTTCCGGATGATCGCCGGTCGCCAGCATCCGGTAGTACTGCGTAAAGGTACCGAATTCGTATACCTTCAGTCGGCGCGTCAGGCGACCGACCAGCAGGACTTTTTTCGAATCGTTCAGGCTGATCCCGGCGATCTTGTAGATCAGCCGTTGAAACAGCGCAAATTCCTGGTCGGTAATGGTTGCTTCGATCATCAGAACAGCTCGATTTTCTTCTCAGTGGATTTCGGTTTGTGAATCAGCGTCTCGGCGTACGCACGCTCTTCGCGGTCAATTTCCGCCGCCGTCACCATGTTGGTTACCAGTCGCCGGCAATAGACGTCGCCGGTGTTTGGCAAAAACAATACCTTGCGTGACCATGGGCCGAGAAAGTCGGAAGAGACCAGCGCAATCCCCTCGCGCGCCAGCCACTCCTTGGTGAAGCTCGTGTTGCGCATGCCGATGCTGAGCGAAGTCTCGATGATCGTTCCGCCGCCAAAAGCCTTGGCCTGCAAGCGCACCTTCTTTGCACCCTTTTGCAGCAGTGCGTTAAGCAGAGACTCCATGGCATAGTCACCCGAGAGCAGGGAGTCGACGTCGTTGTTCTTGCCACGCGCCATGTTGGGCAGCATGAAGTGGTTGATTCCGCCGAGGTGCATCTGCGGGTCATACAGGCAAACCGCAACGCACGAACCGAGCAGCGTCGACATCGGGCGCTCGGTCTCGATCGCCCACGCACCCGGGTGGATGTTGCGCGAGAGGCGTTCGATTTCCTTGGAGGGGAGCTGGCTGTAATCCATTGTCAAAGCTCGTTATGAATACCGGTACGGTGCGCCTAATTTTCTTCCAGGTGAAAGAAAGTCATCGTCTGCTGCAGTTGTTCGGCCTGCGCGCCAAGCTCTTCGGCGGTGGCGGCCAGTTGTTCGGAGGCCGAGGCATTCTGCTGCGTGGCCATGCTGAGCTGGCTCATGGCGCTGTTGATCTGGCCAACGCCGGTAGATTGCTCGGAAGACGCAGAGGCAATTTCCTGGACCAGCTCCGACGTTTTGCGAATGCTCGGCACCACTTCGTCGAGCAGTTTGCCGGCGCGTTCAGCCTGTTTGACGGAAGACGTGGCCAGTTCGTTGATTTCCTGCGCGGCAACCTGCGAGCGTTCAGCGAGCTTGCGCACTTCAGCGGCAACCACGGCAAAACCCTTGCCGTGCTCACCGGCGCGGGCGGCTTCAATCGCCGCGTTGAGCGCCAGCAGA
>CAJAHZ010000503.1 GCA_903939665.1 uncultured Pseudomonadota bacterium
AATTGGCGTCATGCCGAAGCCGTGGTCGGTGATTCGAATGCCGGTACGCGGTGGTACATCACCGTCGCCTGACGACTCGACAAGACCGATGCCCACTTCGCCGCCATCCGGCGAGTACTTGTAGGCATTGGATAGCACGTTGCTTATGGCCTGGGTTAGTTTGTTGCGGTCGGCGCGCACCCATAGCGGGCCATCAGCGGCCGGCGTTACAGGGGATGCTCGATTGTCCGGCGCCTTGAAACCGGCGACGATATCCTGCAGCAGGGCTTGCGCATCGACAGCGGCAATGCTGAAATCCTTGCCGCGCTTGGCCTCGATACGGGCGAGGTCAAGGAGTTCGTTGATGATGGATATCATCAGTTCGGATTGTTTGAAGATCGTGCTGTGAAAGTCGGCCCGGTCGGCAGCGTCGAAGTCGTGCGTCATCAGGAGTTCCGTGAAGCCGTAGATGCTCGCCATCGGGGTGCGCAGTTCGTGAGCGGCGGTGGAGAGAAAATCACTCTTCAGCCGATCGACTTCAGTCTCATGAGTAATGTCGCGCAAGTAGAGAATCTGCGAGACGGTTTCGGCCTGAGACAGGCGCAGGCCGACTTGCAGCACGCGTTTGCCTGCGTCCGCCAATTCGATTGTCTGGCGGCGTTCTTGCGCTTGCGCATTCGCGCCGCTCCCGGGGATGTCGCTGCGCAAAACTTTGCTCATCGAGCTCAGGCTTTCGATGCCGGAAAAGCGCGCTTGCGGGATGCAGATATTTGCCAGTCGTTCAGAAAAGCTGGATTCGTCGAGACCGATCATCGCCTCTTCCCCCAAACCAGTCAGGCGCGTGAACGCCGGGCTGACATATTTAACGCGGTGAGCCGCATCGAAGGAAAGGAAACCGTCCGGGCTCAGGTCGAAGATGGCGTTGAGTTGTTCGGTGCGATCGCGAATAACGGCCTCGGCAGCACGCCGCTCGGTGATGTCCGTGTGCGAGCCGGCCATGCGCACCGGCTTGTCGTTAACGTCGAATTGCGCCCGGCCGCGATCGAGAACCCACTTGTAGTTGCCGTCTTTGCAGCGCAGGCGGTGTTCCCACTCATAAAAATCGGTTTCGCCACGCAAGTGTCTCTGGACTTCGGCCAGGGTTTGCTCAAGGTCGTCCGGATGAACGCGTGCGCTCCACTCCTCGACCGTGTTGCCGATTTCATCATCGCTGCAGCCGAGCATGCTCTTCCAGCGCTCGGAAAAATATACGGTGCCACTCTGCAGATTCCAGTCCCAGATACCGTCATTGGCGCCGCTGACCGCCAGATGCCAGCGTTGTTCGCTGGCGGCCAGTGCCTCAGTTGCGGTTTTTAGTTCGGTGATGTCGATGCGATTGCCAACGATATAGCCGCTGGGTGTGCGGTGCTCGACGATCAGCAACCAGCGGCCGTCGGCGAGTCTTTGTTCGATCACCTCGCCGTTCGCCTTCTGATGTGTCGCCACGCGCTGCCGGACCCAGGCGTCGACCTGCCCGATGGCTTCGCTGTATTGCCCGCGCTCGGCACCGGTGCGAACAATTTTTTCGAAGGTGTTACCCGGAACGATGAGGTCGCGGCTCGCCTCGTAAAAGCCTCGGTAGGCCTCGTTGCAATGCACCAGACGATCCTCCTGGTCGTAAATGGTGAAACCCTGAGCAATGCTGCTGACCGCCTCGCGCAGCAGATTGCCGGATTTTTCCGCTTCCTGCTGCGCCTCAAGGCGCTTCAGATTTTCTGCGTGAACCCGATCGTTGCTTTCCGCCAACTGCTCTGCCAGTCGATTGAAAGCTCGTGCCGTCTCGGCCAGTTCGTCGTTCCCTTGTACCG
>CAJAHZ010000504.1 GCA_903939665.1 uncultured Pseudomonadota bacterium
CCTCTGGCTTTGAGTTTTTCGACCAGGCTGACGCGCATGGCGCGGATGCGGTCGCGCATGCCGGCCAGTTCGTCTTCCCACATCTGACGCAGTTCTGGATTGGCGAGCACGGCCGCAACGACTGCGCCACCATGAATCGGCGGGTTGGAGTAGTTGGTGCGGATGACACGCTTTACCTGCGACATGACACGCGCCGATTCATCCTTGCTGGAGGTGATGATCGACAGCGCACCGACCCGTTCGCCATATAGCGAGAAGGATTTGGAGAATGAGCTGGAGACAAAGAATTGCAGGCCGGAGGCGGCAAACAGGTTAAGTGCCAGCGCGTCTTCGGCGATGCCGTCGGCAAAGCCCTGGTAGGCCATGTCGATGAACGGGATGAGACCGCGTGCGCGGATGGCGTCAATCGTTTCGCGCCATTGTGCTTCCGAGAGGTCGGCACCGGTCGGGTTGTGGCAGCAGGCGTGCAGGACGATAATCGAGCCGGCTGGCAAGGAATTCAGCGTGGCCTTCATACCGTCGAAATTGACGCCGCGCGTGCTGGCGTCGTAGTAGGGGTAGGTCTCGACCGGAAAGCCGGCGGATTCGAACAGGGCGCGATGGTTCTCCCAGCTCGGATCGCTGATATAGACGGTGGCGCCCGGCAGCAGACGCTTCAGGTAGTCGGCCCCCACCTTGAGGGCGCCCGTGCCGCCTAGCGCTTCTGCGGTGACCACACGACCTTCGGCAAGGAGTGACGAGTCCTTGCCGAAGAGCAGCGTTTGCACAGCCTGGTTGTATGCACCGAGGCCCTCGATCGGTTGGTAGCCGCGCGGCGGCATCGCTTCAAGGCGAGCCTTTTCGGCTACCTTGACCGCGCTGAGCAGCGGAATCTTTCCGTTGTCATCAAAATAGACGCCAACACCAAGGTTGACCTTGGTTGAGCGGGTGTCGGCGTTGAAGGATTCGTTCAAGCCGAGAATGGGGTCACGTGGCGCCATCTCTACAGCGGCGAAGATCGAAGAGGTCATGGTCACTCCATAAATTTGCTGGTTGGTGCGGCGCGTCTCACCGCAAGTTGCGAAATAGTGCGAACCAATCCGTCGCTCGGTCATCAATTTCATCTGTTGAATCGATGTTTTGCCGACGACGGTCAGCTTTGAAACAACCTATAATTCTATCATGGTGAGTCATTTGCATTCCCCCGAAAACACGCCGTTTGTTACCTTTGAAGGCAGCCCTTTTCGTCTTCATCAGCCGTTCCTGCCCGCTGGCGATCAGCCGACAGCGATTGCCCGACTGATCGAGGGCCTGGAAGACGGGCTTTCCTATCAAACGCTGCTGGGCGTTACCGGCTCGGGAAAAACTTACACCATGGCCAACGTCATCGCCCGCACGGGGCGCCCGGCGCTGGTGCTGGCACCGAACAAGACACTGGCGGCGCAGCTTTACTCCGAGTTTCGTGAGTTCTTCCCCGAGAATGCTGTCGAGTATTTCGTTTCCTATTACGATTATTACCAGCCGGAAGCCTATGTCCCGGCACGCGACCTGTTCATTGAAAAGGACTCGTCGATCAACGAGCACATCGAGCAGATGCGGCTGTCGGCGACCAAAAGCCTGCTCGAACGCCGCGATTGCGTGATTGTTGCGACCGTGTCGTGCATCTATGGCATCGGTGATCGCGACGAGTACCACAAGATGATTCTTACCATGCGCGTCGGTGATCGCATGGCGCAGCGCGAGGTGATCAAGCGCCTCGCCGAGATGCAGTATGAGCGTAATGACATTGACTTTCATCGCGGTACATTTCGTGTGCGTGGCGACGTTATCGATGTCTTTCCCGCTGAACATGCCGAGCACGCCATCCGCATTTCGCTGTTCGATGACGAAATCGAATCCTTGCAACTATTCGATCCATTGACCGGCCATCTGCAGTCGAAGCTGACCCGCTTCACTGTTTTTCCTTCTTCGCACTACGTCACGCCGCGCGCTACGGTGCTGCGAGCGCTCGATTTGATCAAGGATGAGTTGCGTCAGCGCATCGAGTTCTATCATCGCGAGAACCGTCTCGTCGAAGCACAACGCATCGAGCAGCGCACGCGTTTCGATCTGGAAATGCTCGACCAACTGGGATTCTGCAAGGGGATCGAGAACTACTCGCGCTATTTATCCGGGCGTCAGGCCGGCGAGCCGCCGCCGACGCTCATCGACTATCTCGCGGCTGATGCGCTGATGTTTATCGATGAGTCTCATGTCTCGATTCCGCAAGTCGGTGCGATGTACAAGGGAGACCGCTCGCGCAAGGAAAATTTGGTGAATTATGGTTTTCGTTTGCCGTCAGCGCTCGACAACCGGCCGTTGAAATTTGAAGAGTTCGAAGCCTTGATGCGGCAAACGGTTTTCGTTTCGGCCACGCCATCCGAGTATGAAAAGGTGCATCAGGGGCAGGTAGTTGAGCAAGTGGTCCGGCCGACCGGGTTGATCGACCCGGTAGTGATTGTTCGTCCCGCGTCTACCCAAATCGACGATTTGCTGTCAGAGATCAGGCTGCGCGTAGCGCTTGAAGAGCGGGTTCTGGTGACGACGCTGACCAAACGGATGTCGGAGGATCTGACAGACTATCTTGGAGAGCATGGCGTTCGCGTTCGCTATCTGCACTCGGACATCGACACCGTCGAGCGCGTCGAAATCATTCGTGACCTGCGCCTTGGAAAATTCGAGGTGCTGGTCGGTATCAACCTGTTGCGTGAAGGCCTCGACATTCCCGAAGTCTCGCTGGTCGCGATTCTCGACGCGGACAAGGAAGGCTTCCTTCGCTCTGAACGTTCATTGATCCAGACCATGGGGCGCGCGGCGCGCCACTTGAACGGAACGGCAATTTTGTATGCGGACCGGGTGACCGATTCGATGCGCCGCGCGATGGCCGAGACCGAACGGCGGCGGATCAAGCAGATCCACTTTAACGAGACGCACGGCATTACCCCAAAGGGCGTGACAAAGCGGATCAAGGACATCATCGACGGTATCTATGATTCGGAAGTTGCTCACCGGGAACTCAAGGCTGCCCAGCAGCAGGCGAGTTACGAAGCGATGAGCGAGAAACAGCTGTCGCGTGAACTCAAACGACTGGAAAAACAGATGCTTGAATGCGCCAGAAATCTGGAGTTTGAAAAGGCCGCAGCGGCACGCGATGAATTGTTTCGCATCAAGGAACGCGTCTTCGGCGCGGCGGTCCACGATACGGGGATTGAACAATAAATCGCTCGGTTAGTACGGCGACCCGCATGTAGTACTTTTGGCAGTCTTTCGGCTCACGCGACAAGCAGGTAATATAAGGATATTCAATAGGCGGCGGTGTGTTTGTCGTTCTTCCGCAATGTCTGCTCGCGTTTCGCAGTGCGTTGGGTTTAGCGCGGAGTATCAACTGGATCGGACGGTGAGCGGGTGATGAAAGTCTTGTTTGTCTGCATGGGGAATATCTGCCGTTCGCCGACAGCGGAGGGTGTGCTTCGCCATTTTCTGCAGCAAAGAAAGCTGGAGGGTAACGTTGAGGTCGATTCTGCCGGCACGCATGGCTACCACGTTGGGGAGGCACCCGATCAACGAACCCAACGCGCCGCGGCAAGTCGTGGCTACGATCTGTCGGACATGCGCGCGCGTAAGGTTGCGCCACAGGATCTTGACTACTTTGATTTGATCCTGGCTATGGACCATAACAACCTTGAGGTTCTCAAGCGTATTTGCCCGCCGGAGAAATACGAGCGCTTGGGTTTATTCATGAGTTATGCAAAAAACTTTGATGACGACGAGGTTCCCGACCCGTATTACGGCCTGGGTCACGGCTTCGATCTCGTGCTCGATATGGTCGAAGATGCTGCAAATGGCTTGATCGAAACAATAGAGACCCGTTTGAATCGGGCTTCGGACTCGAGCGGGTTACAGCGCAAGCAGACGGCCAAGAACTGAATCGCCTGGGTGCGTAGATAAAAAACGGGGCGCTCAAGGCGCCCCGTTTTTTCGTCCATTAGTCACGGGACTACTTCTGTGTTTCAACCATCATCAAGGGCTCGTCCGATGCAACGACGGGAGCTGGACGCTTGCGACGCGGACGGGGCGCTTCGCTCACAACAGCTTCCGGTTGCCAGGACTGCGCTTTGCCGCTGCTCGTTTCAACCATGACAAGACCGCTTTGCTCTAGGGCCTGGTCGATGTTAATCGCGGCCGGCGCTGCCACGGGTGCTGGTTCGACGATCGCAGGTTCGGCTTGAACAACAGGCGTTACGACGATTTCCTGTACCGGTGCCGCAACAACTTCAGCGATCGGCGGAACGACGACGACTTCCATCGGAACAACTTCCGTAACAATGGCAATCGCTTCGACAGGCGTGGTGACGCGAAGATCCGGAGCATCAGTCACTGGTTCAGGAACATTTTGATCGCGGGTCGCTTCAACGCTAAGCGGCACGGCTGGAACAAGCACTACGACGGGTGCGACGGCTGCAGAGACTGTTTCAACGACGACGGCCTGGCTCGTGGCGGGTGCGACTGTTGCTTCGCCAGCCTGATCGTTCGCCTGGTTCTCACGTGGTTCCCCGCGTTCGCGGCGGCCACCGCGACGGCCCCGACGACGCGCGTTGCCGCTGCTGCCTTCTTCTGTGCTTTGCTCCGGAGCGCCGGGCGCTAACCCTGCAGCGATTGGTAACACCTCGGCGGCTGGTGCTGCCGCAACTTGATCCTTGCGGTCCGGGCGTGGCTCGCCACGCTGGCGACGCGGCTCACGCGCCTCCTTCGGCTCGCGTGGCTTTTGATTCTCGTCACGACCCTGTCCTTGAGCCGGCCGCGGCTCGCGCGCTTCTTTCTGTTCGCGATTGCCCCGTGGCTCACGGCCTTCGCGACCTTCACGGTCTTCGTTGTTACGGTTGTTGCGGCCACCCCGGCGACCGTCGCGTTGCCCTTCTCGCGGCGAATTCGCTGGACGTGGCCTCTTCTCCGGTTCTGGCGCGACGACTGGTGCGGGCGTGCTGCGGAACCATGAAAGAATCGTTGCAACGAAACCTTTTCCTTCATCCGTCGCAGCCTTTGCTTCCGCCTTGGGTTTTTCGGCAACGATCGGTGCGGGTTGCGCCGGTGTAATGCCCTTGATTGCGGCTTCCTGGCGTGGCACCTTGGCTTCACCACTTGCGGAAGATTGCTTTGCATCTTCTTCGCTCGGCACATCGACCATTTTGTACGACGGCTGCTGCAGATCGTCCTGATTCAGTTCGTCATGACGCAGGCGGATAATGCTGTGCTGTGGTGTTTCGAGATGAATGTTCGGAATCAACAGAATATTCACCTTGTGCCGCAGCTCAATGGCTTGAATGTCAGCGCGTTTTTCGTTGAGCAGGAAAGTCGCAACGTCAACCGGAACCTGCGTTCGCACGGTGGCCGTGTTGTCCTTCATTGCTTCCTCTTCGAGGATGCGCAGGATGTGCAGTGCGGCGGACTCGGCGCTGCGAATGTGACCGGTACCGGAGCAGCGCGGGCAGGGGATGTAGCTCGTTTCAGCGAGTGCCGGGCGAAGGCGCTGACGGGATAGCTCCATCAGGCCGAAGCGGCTGATCTTGCCCGTTTGCACGCGCGCCCGATCAAAGCGCAATCCGTCGCGCAGGCGATTTTCGACTTCGCGCTGGTTGCGCTGATTTTCCATGTCGATGAAGTCGATGACGATCAGGCCACCGAGGTCGCGCAGGCGCAATTGACGAGCCACTTCTTCAGCGGCTTCGAGGTTGGTTTTGAACGCGGTTTCTTCGATGTCCGCGCCACGTGTCGAGCGACCGGAGTTGACGTCAACCGAGACAAGCGCTTCGGTATGGTCGATAACGATGGCGCCGCCCGACGGCAA
>CAJAHZ010000505.1 GCA_903939665.1 uncultured Pseudomonadota bacterium
GCCGCTCGCCGATTACCGTTCGCAGAAGCGTGGCGGGCGTGGCAAGCAGGCCGCAGCGGTGAAGGAAGACGATTTCGTCGATCACCTGTTTGTCGCCAATACGCATGATTTCATCCTGTGCTTCTCGAACCGTGGCCGTGTCTATTGGCTGAAGGTTTATGAGGTGCCGGCCGGTACGCGCACCGGTCGTGGCAAGCCGATCGTCAACATGTTCCCGCTGGAAGAAGGCGAGAAGATCAACGCCATTCTGCCGATCAAGGAATTCACCGAAGATCGTTTCATCTTCATGGCGACTTCGCAGGGGACGGTCAAGAAAACGCCGCTTTCCGATTTCTCCAACCCGCGCAAGGCCGGCATCATCGCCGTCGCGCTCGACGATGATGACTTCCTGATCGGCGCCGAGATCACCAACGGTACGCACGACATCATTCTCGTTTCCGACGCCGGCAAGGCCGTCTGGTTCGACGAGGAAGATGTTCGACCGATGGGTCGTACGGCACGTGGCGTGCGCGGCATGCGTCTGGTGGATAAGCAGCAGGTGCTGTCGCTGCTGGTTGCCGAGAACGACCAGCAGACGGTGCTGGTTGCAACCGAGAACGGTTTCGGCAAGCGTACGGTGTTGGCCGATTTCCGCCATTCGGGTCGCGGCACGCAGGGTGTCAAGGCGATCGCTTCCAGCGAGCGTAACGGCAAGGTCGTCGCCGCCCGTCTGGTGCAGGATTCAGACGAAATCATGCTGATTACCACCGGCGGGGTGCTGATCCGTACGCGCGTCAATGAGATCCGCGAACTGGGTCGTGCAACGCAGGGCGTGACGCTGATATCGCTGGATGCTGGCGAGAAGCTGGCCGGCCTTGAGAAAGTTGTCGAAACCGAGGATGACACGGAGCTGGTTCCGGATGCGGGTGCGGATGTAGCACCGGAATCAACCCAGGAATCGACACAGAATCCCGTTCAGGACGAAGGTCAGGAGTAATCGGCATGTCCCGTATCTGGAATTTCAGCGCTGGGCCAGCTGTGCTGCCATTGCCGGTACTTGAGCAGATTCGCGATGAACTGCTCGATTGGCATGGGGCAGGCCTGGGGGTGATGGAGATGAGCCATCGCGGCAAGGAGTTCACCGCGATCATCGAGCAGGCCGAGGCCGACCTGCGCGAGTTGCTCGCCATCCCGGCGAACTACCGGGTGCTCTTTTTGCAGGGCGGCGCAACGCAGCAATTTGCGCAGATTCCGATGAATCTGCTGGCCAACGGGTTGGCCAATAAATCGGCGGATTATCTGGTTACCGGTTCCTGGTCGAAGAAGGCCTTCAAGGAAGCGCAGCGCATTGCTTCGGTGCGCTGCGCCGGCAGCACCGAGGGCGCAGCTTTTCAGTCGCTGCCCGAGCTGGCAACGCTCGATCTCGATCCGCAGGCGGCTTACTTCCACCTGTGCACCAACGAGACGATCCACGGCGTCGAAGTGCCACCCGAGTATGTCTTGCCGGTGAATGTTCCGGTTGTCGCCGACATGAGTTCGCACATCCTGTCGCGACCGATTGATGTCTCGCGTTATGGGCTGATCTATGCCGGCGCGCAGAAGAATGTCGGCGCCGCCGGTGTGACGCTGGTGATTGTCCGTGAGGATTTGCTCGGCCATGCCGCGCCGAGTATCCCAAGCGTGATGGATTATGCGGTGATGGCCGAAAACGGCTCGATGCTCAACACGCCGCCGACTTTTTCCATTTATGTGGCAGGCCTCGTTTTTCAGTGGCTCAAGAAGCAGGGCGGGCTGGCCGCGATTGAGCGCGTCAATATTGAAAAGGCGGCGCTGCTCTACGCTTGCATCGACGGGAGCGCTGGTTTCTATCGCAACCCGGTCGCTGTCGCCTGCCGTTCGCGGATGAACGTGCCGTTTACGCTGGCCGACAGCACGCTCGATGTCGCTTTCCTGGCTGAATCAAAAGCCGCCGGACTCGCTTCGCTGAAGGGGCACAAGTCCTTTGGCGGCATGCGCGCCTCGATCTACAACGCCATGTCGCTCGAAGGCGTGCGCGTGCTGGTGGATTTCATGAACGATTTTTCCCGACGTTACGCAGGGACCAAGGCATGAGCGACGATCTGAAAAAAGAACTCTCGGTCGTACGCGACGAGATCGATAGCCTCGATGCGCAGTTGCTCGATCTGCTCAATCGCCGCGCCAAATGCGCGCAGCAGGTTGGCGAAATCAAGGCGCGCCACGGCGAGGCCGGCTTCATCTATCGCCCGGAGCGCGAAGCGCAGGTGCTGCGCCGCATTCAGGACATCAACCCGGGGCCGCTCTCGAATGACAGCGTCACCTGGTTCTTCCGCGAAGTGATGTCGGCCTGCCTGTCGCTTGAGCAGCCGCTCGGTATCGCCTTCCTCGGCCCGCTGGGCACCTTCTCGGAAAGCGCCGCCACCAAGCATTTCGGCCATGCGGCGCGCCTCATGCCGCAATCCTCGATTGACGATGTTTTTCGGGAAGTCGAGGCTTGTCATGCCGATTACGCCGTGGCGCCGATCGAGAATTCGACCGAGGGCGCCATCGGTCGTACGCTTGATCTGCTGCTGACGACGCCGCTCAAGATCTGTGGCGAAGTGGTGCTGCGCATCCACCAGCATCTGCTGTCGAATGCGACATCGCTCGGTGAAATCAAGAAAGTCTATTCGCACGCCCAGTCGCTGGCCCAGTGTCACGAGTGGCTCAACCGCTCGCTGCCCGATGCGCAGCGCATCTCGGTGGGGAGTAATGCGCAGGCCGCACAACTCGCTGCGGCCGAGCCGGGTTCTGCCGCAATTGCCGGCGAGGCAGCGGCCGAGCGCTATCAGTTGCCGAAACTGGCGATGAGCATCGAAGACGAGCCGAACAACACGACGCGTTTTGTTGTTCTCGGTCGCCAGGAAGCGGGCGCTTCCGGGCGCGACAAGACTTCGCTGATCATGTCGGCGCATAACGAGACCGGGGCGCTCAGCACGCTGCTCGCCCCTTTCTCCGATGCGGGTGTCTCCCTGACGCGGCTTGAATCCCGTCCGGCGCGTCACACGCTCTGGGAGTACGTATTTTTCGTCGACATCGAAGGCCACTGCGAAGAAGCACCGGTTCGCGCTGCGCTTGAAGAACTCGGACGTCGTGCGGCTTATCTGAAGGTGCTCGGCTCCTATCCGGTTGCTGTTTACTGATTTTCCGAATCCGACTTTGTTGAACCCTCGAGGACCGCATATGGCACTCCGTGATCAGTCGCTGCCCTACGTTCGCGCCATTTCGCCCTATCAGCCGGGCAAGCCGATCACCCAGTTGGCCCGGGAAATGGGCATTCCGGTCGAGAGTATCGTCAAGCTGGCCTCCAACGAGAATCCGCTCGGCATGAGCCCGAAGGCGAAGGTGGCGGTGGACAAAGCGCTGGCTACGCTCGAACGCTATCCTGATGACTTTGTGCTGAAGCAGGCGCTGGCCGAGCGCACCGGTCTTGGCACGGAGCGTATTGTTCTCGGCAACGGCTCGAACGATGTGCTCGACCTGATCGCTCGCGTCTTTCTCGCGCCGGGCCGTTCGGCGATCTTTGCGCAGCATGCTTTCGCTGTCTATCCGCTGGCTTCGCTGGCGGCGGGCGCCGAGTCGATCGCCGTGCCGGCAAAGGACTACGGCCACGATCTGGATGCCATGCTGGCTGCGCTGCGCCCTGATACGCGCCTGATCTGGATCGCCAACCCGAATAATCCGACCGGTACTTTTCTGCCCTATCCGCAGATCAAGGCTTTCCTGCAGGCCGTGCCGCAGGATGTCGTCGTTGTGCTTGATGAGGCCTATAACGAGTATCTGCCGCCGGCCGAGCGCGTTGAAACGACAGCCTGGCTGGCCGAGTTCCAAAATCTGGTGATTACCCGGACCTTCTCCAAGATTTACGGCCTGGCGGGTCTGCGCATCGGCTATGCGCTGGCCTGCGCTGAGGTTGCCGATCTGATGAACCGGGTTCGCCAACCATTCAACTGCAACAACCTTGCGCTGGCTGCAGCGACTGCGGCGCTTGATGACCACGAGTTCGTTGCCAGAAGCTACGCGCTCAATCGTTCTGGCATGGAGCAGATTGTTGCCGGCCTCAAACGTCTTGGTCTGACGCACATTCCATCGCACGGCAATTTCGTGACCTTCAAGGCCGGCGATGCGGCGACGGTTAATCAGAAATTGCTCAAGCAAGGCGTGATTGTCCGTCCGATTGCGGGTTACGGCATGCCCGAATGGTTGCGCGTGACGATCGGCGCCGAGGGCGAAAATATCCGCTTCCTTGACGCGCTGGAGAAATCGCTTTGATCGGTCGTTGCGATGAATAACGCACCGGAGTTCGGCAAGGTCGTCATTTTTGGCGTCGGCCTGATTGGCGGCTCTTTTGCCCTCGGACTCAAGGCGGCCGGCCAGGTTGAAGAAGTGGTCGGCTTTGGTCGCAGCCTTTCCTCGCTCACGCAGGCGCTCGATCTCGGCATCATTGACCGTGTCGGCGCCAATCCGGGGCAGGAAGTATCGGATGCCGATCTCGTTCTGATCGCCACGCCGGTCGGCCAGATGCCCGAAATCATGGCGCGCATCGCGCCTTATCTCGGTCCGCAGACGGTCGTTACCGACGGCGGCAGCACCAAGGCGGATGTGGCCGCAGCAGCCCGCGCCAGCTTTGGCGACAGGCTTGGCCAGTTTGTTCCGGCGCATCCGATTGCCGGTGCCGAAAACAGTGGCGCCGCAGCCGCCCGCGCTGACCTGTACGTGGGAAAGAAAGTCGTTCTGACGCCCTTGCCGGAAAATTCGGTGCTTAACGTGGCGCGCGTGCGCTCGGCCTGGGAGTGGTGCGGGGCTTTGATTCACGAGTTGACGCCGGCTGAGCACGACCGTGTTTTTGCGGCGGTCAGCCATTTGCCACACCTCTTGTCGTTCGCGCTGGTCCACGACCTTGCCGTGCGCGACGATAGCGAGCTGTATTTCAGCTTCGCCGCCAGTGGTTTTCGCGATTTCACGCGGATCGCCGCCAGCCATCCCGAAATGTGGCGTGACGTATGTCTGGCCAATCGCGTGGCGTTGCTTGAAGAACTGGATCGTTACCGCGCGCAGCTCGACGCCTTGCGCGATGCGCTGCAGCGCGGCGATGGCGCGCAGCTTGAAGCGACCTTCGATCTCGCACGAACGGCCCGCCGCGCGTGGGCCGCAGACAAACAGTAAGACTCTGAAGTAAAAAATGACTATGGACTTTCTCGATCTGCCACCGCTGCTTTCGGCGCAGGGTACGGTTCGCCTGCCCGGCTCGAAGAGCATTTCCAACCGCGTATTGCTGCTGGCCGCATTGGCCGCAGGAGAAACCGAAGTCCGCGACCTGCTTGAGTCCGACGATACGGCGCGCATGCTCGACGCGCTGAAGGCGCTTGGCGTCGGTGTCGAACCCCTCGGTGGCAGCGCTTTTCGTGTGCGCGGCGTTGGCGGTGTGTTTCCGGTCAAGGAAGCCGATCTTTTTCTCGGCAATGCGGGTACCGCGTTCCGTTCTCTGACGGCAGCCCTGGCGCTGGCGGGTGGGCATTACAAATTGAGCGGTGTGCCGCGCATGCATGAGCGGCCGATCGGCGATCTGGTCGATGCCTTGCGCGAACTCGGTGCCGATGTCACTTGTACGGGCAGCGAGGGTTTTCCGCCGCTGGAAATCCGTCCGGCGACGATTCGCTCCGGCGGCGTGGTTGGGGTGCGCGGCAACGTGTCCAGTCAATTCCTCACCGGCCTGTTGATGGCGCTGCCGCTGACCGGCGTCGAGACGACCGTTGAAGTGATCGGCGAGTTGATTTCCAAGCCTTACATTGAAATCACGTTGGCGACGATGGCGCGCTTCGGCGTCGATGTCGTGCGCGATGGCTGGCGGCGTTTTACCGTTCCGGCGGGTTCGTCGTACCGCTCACCGGGCCTTATTTACGTCGAGGGCGATGCGTCTTCTGCCTCGTATTTCCTGGCGCTCGGTGCGATTGGCGGCGGCCCGTTGCGTGTGGAAGGCGTCGGTCGCGATTCGATTCAGGGCGACGTGCGTTTTGCCGATGCCTTGCAATTGATGGGTGCACGCATCGAGATGGGGCCGAACTGGATTGAGGCTTCCGCGCCTGAGTCTGGCGGGCTGCGCGGCGTCGAGCTTGACTGCAATCACATCCCGGACGCGGCAATGACACTGGCGGCCGCAGCGTTGTATGCCGCCGGCCCGACGACGTTGACCAACATCGCCAGCTGGCGGGTCAAGGAAACCGATCGCATCGTCGCCATGGCAACCGAACTGCGCAAGCTGGGTGTCAAGGTTGATGAAGGCGAGGATTTCATCCGCGTCTATCCACCCGAGAAAATCAGCGATTTGCACCCGGCCGCGATCGACACCTACGACGATCACCGCATCGCCATGTGTTTCTCGCTGGCGGCGTTCGCCACGCCGCTGCGCATCAACGAGCCCAATGCCGTCGCCAAGACCTTTCCCGATTATTTCGAGCGTCTCGCCAGCGTTGCCCGCCCGGTGCCGGTGATTGCCATCGACGGCCCTTCGGCGTCGGGTAAAGGAACCGTCGCGGCGCGCGTTGCGACGGCACTCGGCTGGCACTATCTGGACTCC
>CAJAHZ010000506.1 GCA_903939665.1 uncultured Pseudomonadota bacterium
GCTTCAAGCATCGGCGCGAGTTGGCGGCGCAGCATCCACCAGGTCAGACCGCCGGCCAGCAGGGTCAGAAAAATCGCCGCCAGCAGCATGCGCTGCTGCATGGCGCGAATCGGGGCAAAGGCTTCTTCGGTGGGCAGGATTACCGACAGATACCAACCGGCGACGGGAATGCTCTTGGCCGAACTCAGCACTTCGACGCCCGTTGGAATGACAAAAACTTCGGTGCCTTCGTAGCCCTGACTGCGGCGGTCAATCACCGGGCTGACACCGGGGGCCGGCAGCCCTTCCATGGCGCGGCTATTGTCGGTGGCGGTGACGATCAACCGGTGCTGCGGCGCAACCAGAATATAACCGCCGGTCTTGCCATAATGGTTGCCCGTAACCTTGTCCAGAAAACTGGGCCTGTCCAGACTTACCACTCCAGCCAGAGCGCCGATCACCTTGCCCTGGGGATCGCGGATCGGCATCGTCATGCCAAATTCAGGCGCCGCCAGCTTCTTGCCGAGTACCGGCTTTCCGATCGTTGACTTCCCCTCATCCAGCGCTGCCGCAACGGTGTCGACGTCCATGTAATTGACGCCGATCCGCCCGGTTGCGGGAAGGCTGTCGGCAATCGCAGTGCCGTCCGGCCCGTAGATGATGCCGCCGCCGCTGAACAGGCTTCCCAGGATCAGGCGCTGGGCCAGAAATTCCTGCAGAGCGACGGGGTTGCCCAACATGGCCGGGGTAATTTTTTCCGCGACTGATTTCAGCCACTTCATACGTTCGTTCAGCTCTTCATTGGTTTCCGCCGCCAGCATGGACACCATCGAGACTTGCTGTTCACCCAGCAGAACTTTTATGTCCTCGCGCAGCATCCGGCTGGCGTAATAGGCCAGCGACCAGATGCCGATCACGAAGATCAGCAGCGTGGTCAGGGTGATTCTGGTTTTGAGTGAATGTCGTTTGAGAATTGACGAAGCCACGCAAGCATCTCTTGAAGAAGTTTTTTTGGCCTGGCGGGCAAGCAGGGGGCAACGCCTATTATAAAACTTTACCGCTTTCTATTATTCCGCGCAATTTCCTCGCCAGATTCCAGCGCACCAGCGCCTTGCGCCCTTCCTCCAGCAAACCCATCAGCAGCGCCAGCGGCAGCACCAGCAGCCAGACCTCTGCCGCCAGCGGCGCGGTGCCGAACAGCGCGTTGCCCCAGGGCGTATAAAGGATCAGCAGCAGCATTGCCAGCTCAAGCGAGAAGCCGGCGAGCAACATCGGATTGCTGAACAAGCCGAAGCGCAGCGCCGATTGCTGCGGGTGGCGGCAGAGAAAAACATTGATCATCTGCGCGACGACGATGCCGGCAAAACAGGCGCTGGTCGCCGCCAGATAACCGGGGTCGGTGGCTGGCAGCGTTTCGCCGTAGCGCCAGCCGGTACCGTAGAGCACGAAGAAAAAGGCCAGCATGGCGATGACTGCTTCGAGAAGACCCAGCCACAGGTAGGCGCGCACGGCCAGGCCCCACGAGAACAGCCGTTCGCCGCGCGCACGGGGCGGCTGCAGCATCAGCCCGGGATGCGGCGCTTCAGCGCCAAGCGCCAGCGCCGGCAGCATGTCGGTGCCGAGATCGACGGCAAGGATCTGGATCACGGTGAGCGGCAGCGGGATGCGGAACAGCATGAACGCAAGGTAGGGCACCAGTTCCGGGATGTTGGAAGTGAGAATATAGGTGAGGAATTTGCGCAGGTTTTCGAACACCGCGCGCCCCTCCTCGATGGCGCTGACGATGCTGGCGAAGTTGTCGTCGAGCAGGATGATGTCGGCCGCCTCCTTGGCCACGTCGGTGCCGGACAGGCCCATGGCGATACCGATGTCGGCGGCCTTCAACGCCGGCGCATCATTCACTCCGTCGCCGGTGACCGCGACGACTTCCCCCTTGCGCTGCAACGCCTGGACGATGAGCATTTTCTGCTCGGCGGTGACGCGGGCAAAAATGATTTCGTCGGCATCCAGCGCGAGTTGCAGTTGCGCCGGCGACATTTTTGGCAGCATCTCGCCGATCAGCACTTCGGGCTGAATTCCGGGTACCAAACCGCGCACCAGGCCGATCTCGCGGGCGATGGCCAGCGCTGTATGCGGGTGGTCGCCGGTAACCATGATCACCTTGACCCCAGCCGAGTGGCAGCGCGCAATCGCCGCCGGCACTTCGTGGCGCGGCGGGTCTTCAAGGCCAACGAGGCCGCACAGGATCAGCCCCGTCTCTTCGGCAGGCGCATCACCCGGCAAGGGCTTCCACGCCAGCGTCAGCACACGCAAGCCCTGTCCGGCCATTTCTTCCTGCGCAGCGACCAGTGCCGCATGCATGCCCGTGTCGAGCGGCACCGCCCGATTGCCCTGCAGCATCTGCGTGCACAGCGGCAACACGACCTCAGGCGCGCCCTTACAGTACAGCGCACGCTGCGCTCCTTCACCGACGATTACCGACATGCGCCGCCGCTCGGCGTCAAAGGCAATCTCGGACGACCACATGCGTCGACCTTCGGCCAGCTTGCCGCGTGCCGCGACCTCCCAC
>CAJAHZ010000507.1 GCA_903939665.1 uncultured Pseudomonadota bacterium
ATGAGTGTCTAGAATGCGCGCTTCTTTGTTCCTCGATAGCTCAGTTGGTAGAGCGCCGGACTGTTAATCCGTAGGTCCCTGGTTCGAGCCCAGGTCGAGGAGCCACTAAACACAAGGCCTTGCAAGGTTTCTGACTTGCGAGGCTTTCTGTTTTTTGGGCCATGGCCCAGCTATGGCCCAGCTATGGCCCACTTCTAGCCCAAACGCCCATCGCCCTGCTTCCCATTTATTGCCAATTTCGACCTACGGGATCCGAAAAAACGGGGTCCACGACCTACAGGTTTTCACCGTTTCGGTCAGAGACCTACGGACTTTTTAGGTCATAACGGCAATTTGACCGAAATTTCTTGCGCACATGACAAACGCAGTCAAGGGGCTAATGTAGTTCAGCACTGTAACTTGGTCAAGGACCGCACAGCCTTGTGTAGCCTTGCTGAGAGCGCCACTGATGAGGTTGGCGGGACCACCTGTAGCATGGTGGTTTTGCAGCGCACCTGAATGACTGGATGGGCCATGGCCCATCGCTGTGGCCCACGCTTCAACATCTGATGGTTTGGGCTTCGTGCAATAAATTGCGCGTTTGGGACGTTTTTCTTGGTTCGTGATCGAAAATTGGTGGCCCAACACCTATCGGGGAAGCAACGATATCCAACGACGGAACGATGGCCTCCACCCTTGGACAAAATGGGTATCAGGTCTGCAATTCGACGATATTTGCCGTCTCGCCAAAGACTGACTTCACCATAGGAACAAGATGCTCATGGTGCGTCAGAAAAACAACCTGTGTCGTTTCAGAGAGCTTCGCTAACGCCTCCAATCCAGCCTTGGCGCGGTCGGCATCGTAATTGATGAACAAATCATCGGCGATGAAAGGAAGGGCATGCGCCTGAGCAATATGCATCTCCAGCGCAGCCAGACGCAATGCCAGGAACAACTGGTCGCGCGTGCCATCGCTCATGCCGGGGATGCCGACCAACTTGCCGTCCGGTCGCATGCCATCAAGGGTCGGTGGATCGCATTCAAAATCGACGACCAGTTTGGCGAATGATCCGCGCGTCAGTCCAGCGAATATCTCGCTGGCGCGAGCCAGCATCGGGCCTTGCTTTCTTTCACGATAGCGATCTATCGCCCAGCGCAACAGCCGGCCAGCCGTATAAACCTTGATGAATCGTTCAACCGCGTCAGCCATCTTCGCCAGCGCTTCCTGGCGCGCCGATTCGGCACGTGCGGCGTCGTCCTTGCCGGCAATCCGGCTGAGAACAGCCTTTGCGTTTGCAAGATTGGTCGCGAGTTCTGCCTGATGATTGCGTGCCGTTTCCAGTTCGCTTGAAATTTCGGCGAGCCGCACGGTGATCTGCGGAATGTCGGCACTTTCGATTTCAGCGTTCAGCTGCATCAGGCTGAGCCCATCGCCGCCGGACTCGGCTGTGCGGCGTGCGTCTTCAGCGTCAAGCGTCAATGTCCGGTGCAAATCCGAGCGCGCAATGGCCTCATGGAGTTCGCTGCGGCTCGTGGCACCGGATGCGCTCAACAGTGGCGCAATGCTGGCTTCCGCCTTGTCGACGCTCGCTTGCCCCTCGGCCATTTGATTCTCAAAGCGCTTACATTCACCAGCAAGACGCTCGGCTTCCTTCTTGTCGGTCCGCGCATTCGTCAATCTGCTCGACAACTCTGCTGCGATATCGGTGGGCATCCGGCCCTGAAGTTCTTGCGCGATGGCCTGAACGAGAACCTGCGCCTCATCCGCGAAGTCATCAAGATCCTTGTGCATCGTCGCTATGCGCGCCCTGCGGATTTCACCGATGGCCTTCAGACTCTCATCAATCGCCTTGAAGAGCGTCAGCGAGCCTTCGACAGCGCCGATCTCTGCATTCGCCAACAGGCCGGCATTTACAAGCGCGGCATCCCACGACGTTTGCCATGAATCTCGTGCTGACTGTGCCTGCGCATGTTTATCCCGGAGGTCTGCCAGCACGCCGACAGAATCGAAGCGTTGCCGGCGCAATGCTTCACCAAGAACATCGGCCGCATTGGCGCCATCGACGAACGAACGGCCGGCCTTGATCATTGCATCAAGGCTTGTCTCATCTGCGGGAGGATGACCAGCGGCTACCAGCGCGTCACGCAGCCTGGTTGCGGTTTTTTCGATCAAAGCATCGTGCAGCCCTGACTCTGCGAGAGCCAGGTCAACAGCTTCAGCCGCGGTGATCAACTCAGCGTGCGCCAGATGCCACTCCTCATAGGCAAGCAGCGGCATTTCCGGCAAGCCGAGCAGTAACGCCTGCGCTGCCCAGTCACGATTGATGGCGACGATCTTGGTGTCGGCAGCCTCGATTCGATTGACGGCATCTCTCAACTGCAACTGGTTTCGCGCCAGCGTATCGATTCTCGCCTGGAGATCGGCGGCCTCTTGAGCCTTGTCATGACGCATGTCTGACAAGCCGTCAGCACTTCTTACCTGACGCTCGTAATCAGCCGCACAAGCTGAAACCTCAATCGCGCCCTGCTTGATTGCCGTCCAAACGTTGTCGCGAGAATCCCGGGCCGCAGCCAAATCATTGACCGTCACTGCCTGACGGGAATTCCGAAATTGTTCAATCTCAAGTTCAAGGGTGCTGATTTCGACGACGAGATCAGCCTCGCGCGCAGCAAGCGCACGTTGATCCAGGCCAAGCTGCTCAAAATCAGTGCGCAGTTGCCGGACAGTCTCTGTTGCAGGCAGCACGAGCGCACGTAGCAGAGGCAAATCGAGCCCCCATGCGCCCAGCCTCGTCTCGGCCAAGCGTAGTTCGCGTTGCGCCTTGCTCACTCGGGCAACTTCACGCCGACGGGTCGATTCGAAATCACCCAAGCTTAGCGCAGCATCAAGAGCGGCGCGCAACTCGGGCGATGCGTTGCCTGGTGCCAGCGTTTCAAGCTGCGTCTCGATCCCGTCGATCTCACGCTGCTTGGTGCGCTCTGCGTCAGCAGCAGTTGTCAGTGCATGCTCAATCACACCATTGCGTTTGATCAGCTCTGTGATGGTGCTGCGTAACGGCAGCGCAGGAAGCCTCATTTCGAGCGCCGCCTCATCGGCAATCGGCCAGCCCAGCTGCCTGACCGAATCGGCAACATTATTCCAGTGCCCGTCAATTTCAATCTGTCGCTTGCCAATGTCGCGCTCATGCAAACGCGTCTGCTGCGAACGCTCTCCGAGAGCGACGATCGCATCGGCGTAAAGCAGCGCAGCTTCGTCAACTGATATCTTGCCGAGCGCCACTCGTGCCTCTTCGGCGTAAACGCGCGCGAGGTTCAACTCGGACGCTGCTGCAGAAATCGTGGTTTCTGCAGTAGCGATTGATTGCGCCGAGTCCTGCGGGAGGATCGCCACATCACCGAGTGCGACCAGATCACGCGAACGCGCGGCGAATGTGCTCACAGGAAGCGCCACACGACGAATGCGTTCAAGGCGGGTCCGCTCGGTTTCGAGGGTGCGAAAGATCTGCTTAAGATCGGCAAGATCACGCTCGATGGCTTCGACGCTTCCCCGCGCATCGCTCCAATCCTTCGTCTTGACGATCGCCTGCTTGAGTGCCAGCTCGGCAGCGGCCAATTCATCCGCGGCTGCGTAATAGGCGCGATCGCCGGACCGTCTGCGCGCCCAAAGCTTGTCAGCCTCGGCCTCCAGTGCATCGCGCACCGTTCCCAGGCTGCCGATTCCGGCGGCGGACTGAAAGAGAATCCGGCCCACGTCATTGGATGCCTTGAGAATTTCGTTGCCGCCCGATACCAGCCGGTCATGGTCAAGACCGAACATGTGATCAAAGAAATTCCGGTCGGCGTTGCCCAGAAAGCTTGCCAGCGCGGTGTCGGCCAGGACATTTCCCTGAGCGTCGATCAATGATCGGGCCTTCTTCACCCGCTGAAAATCAAGTGTGCTGCCGCCGTGCGAAATCGTCGCACCAAGGCGCATCTCCGGCTTCGGATGCAGGAAATCGTAAGGGGAGCGGGTCTCAATGCCGAACAACAAATCGAGGATGGCGTCGCGGGTAGTCGATTTGCCTGCCTCATTCGAGCCAACCAGCAAATGAAAATCACGTTTCGCGAACGGCAAGGCGATCGTTGCATCGGTAAATTTGCCGTAACGGGAGAGATCGAGTCGATCGATGCGCATGGTGTCAGCCAGCCTTGATCAAATGGGCGATTAGGCCCGGCACAACGGATTCGATGATCGACCCGACCTCGCCATTGCGGATCGCCTTTATTTGCGGGAGTGTGTCAGCCAATTCATGCGGCGTGCGCCCCGCGAGAAGCAGCAACTCCTCTGCCAACGCGGCCAGAAGTGCAGTATCGGATGGCGCCTCGTCGAGCAACAGCTGAAGGTCGGCAACCGCATCGGCACGCCGCAGGATCGCAGCAGCATCAAGCGCAGGGGTTGTTTCAACACGAACCTTTTCTATCCACGCACGCTCACCCGCCATCGAGGCCGATAGCGCAAGAATCTCGGCGCGCAACTGTGCTTCACATCCGAACAGATCACCATGAGCGGAAGTACGACCGGTCAGAACGACGCGAACAGCCATCGGTCTCCCCTCGTGTTCCGTTTCAAGCAGCGTCGAAAAATCACGGCTGACAGCTTGCACGACCGAGGCAAGATCGCCCGCCGCACTGACATCGACCTCAAGGCGATGCCAGCGCAAGACATCGGTAAAGATGCGATCAACCGAGACGATACGCTCGTCCTCGACAGTGACCAAAACGGCCCCACGCGCCCCGGTCTCACGGATATGCCGGCCCTGCAGATTGCCCGGGAATACCACCCACGGTTCGGTATGCAGCACCGCATGTTCATGTACGTGACCCAATGCCCAGTAGTCGTAATCCTTGGCCAGCAACTCGGCCATGGCACAAGGGGCATAGCTGGCGTGCGCGGCATGACCTTCAAGCGCCGTATGCAAAACACCGACATTCAGCCAGCCCTCAACCGGCACTGGATAATCAATGGCCAGATTGTCAGTCGTCGCCGCATGTTTGAAACTTTGCCCATGCAGTGCGACCTTCAGATGCTCGAGACGATGGGTGACCGCATGATTTGACGGAAAGGCGAACACATTCGGCGGCAAAGACAACTTCTTTGTCATCTCGCTCTCGGCATCGTGGTTGCCGAAGACCAGGAATACCGGAATGCCTGCTGCATTCAGCCGCCCCATTTCACGAGAAAAAAACACCCCGGTGTTGTAATCCTTCCAGTTGCCGTCGTAGAGGTCACCGGCAATGATCAGGAAATCCACCGCCTCGTCGACGGCTTCGGTCACCAGGTTGGAAAACGCATCGCGGGTCGCCGTGCGCAATAGATCAGTCGGCGCATCATCGTAGGCAGAGAGCCCGGACAGCGGGCTATCCAGATGAATGTCGGCGGCGTGGATGAATTTCATAAGGAGTCCTTGTGGCAAACGGTAGCGTGCATGATAAACGGGTTATCGCCAATCGCCGGGCGACAAAGGGCATTCAGCGACTTCGCCAACAAACGCATCACCATGAAACTCATTGCCGCTTCCCTTTTTTTTCGACAAAATCGACCGCCTCGGACACCAAATGAGCGGCGGCATCCCCGGTCTCGATCAAGTGTTTCTGGAAAACCAGGATGCTTCGGATGATGCTTTCATCAGCCCCGACAATCATGGAGTCGACAGCAGCACGCGCAGCCGGGAAATCCCCGGAGCGTCGCAACAGATCGACGCGCATCGCTCCGCTGCCAGCCGGTTCATCAAACATCGGATCGCCGGCACGCTCAGCTTCAAGCAGCAGTGCCAACGCAGCCTTTCGGCACTCAATGGCTTGCTGAGCGTGCTCGGCACTGTCGTCACATATCCATGTGGCATGGAGCGTTGCCCATACAGCATCCTGCAGACGGCCCAAGTGCTTCGCAATCAACGCCTGACAGAGAAACTCATTGGCCTTCGCAGGGCAACGCTCATCTTTCAGTCGTGCCTGATAGTCCGGGCTGTGGACAATGGCATTCAATTCGCCGACGTCTTCTGCAAGATCGCTGGCGCAATAGCCACAGCCCGGACAGCAGGATACCCACGCCCAGATGGTCGAGCGCTTCATTTCGGGTGGCCGGGTATCAAGATCAGGCGAGCCGAATGAATTGGTGCTGCCAATCTGGCTGACATGCGACTCCTGCCCACAAACAGCACAGCGCACATCTGAACTGAAAATTGTAGTCATGGATATTTCACCTTCTGGCAGAGCCAATGAAATGTAGTCGGTTTTATTCTCGCTGCGCTCCATGCCGCTATGCAGGGATCGCCCGGTGAACACGGCTGGCTGCATGCGTGAAGGCAACCTCGCCAAACGGCCCGTCCGGGCCCATGGCATAAACAAGGTCCTCTTCCACCAACGGTATTCCGGCTTCGCAGCCACGCTGCAAAAATGCATGGGCACTGACCGCACTATCTGCACCACCTGAATTTTTCCAGCGCATGATTTCCTTTGCGCTGGAAAATTCCGACACCAGCGGCAATACGACAGGCAATACCCGCTCGAGTGACTGACGTATCCGGTCGATACTCGCATCGAAGGTCTTCTTTCCATCGCCACCCGCCAGCGCGCAGCTGTTGGCTGTCGTAGTCCGTGTTGGTGACCAGCACGGCGTATTCATAGCCGGTAATGCCTTTGCCGGCCTTCTTGTCCACTTCGATAAAGGCCAGCACTTGCTGCCCGTCGTCTTCGCCGGCCATCATGACTTCGCCTGTGAGGGCTCGGCGGATGACCACAACCCGGCGCCGCGTCTCCCAGCCAGCAAGAGCAAGCTCCCCTTCCCAGTCTTGGCCGGCGTCGGTCCAGCCCGATTGGCGAAAGAGGCTGCCGATATGGCGTTTGACGTTCTTCGAGAGTTTGAGTTTGAACAGGTAGGGTTGGCAC
>CAJAHZ010000508.1 GCA_903939665.1 uncultured Pseudomonadota bacterium
CGCACCGGAACCGACTCCGTACTGATGCAGTCGTTGCTGCGCGCGGCGCAGAACGGCAAGGAAGTGACGGTCATCGTCGAACTGATGGCGCGCTTCGACGAGGAGGCGAATATCGGCTGGGCAACCAAGCTGGAGGAAGTCGGCGCGCACGTCGTTTATGGTGTTGTGGGCTATAAGACGCACGCCAAGATGCTGATGGTCGTGCGCCGCGAAGAAGGCAGCAAAGGCAGCATCCTGCGCCGCTACGTGCACCTTGGCACCGGCAACTACCACCCAAAAACAGCCCGCCTGTACACCGACTTCGGCCTGCTCACCTGCAATGAGGAAATCGGCGACGACGTAAACGAGGTCTTCAAGCAACTGACCGGCCTTGGCCGTGCGCAGACGCTGAAGCACCTCTGGCAAGCGCCTTTTTCCCTGCAGCAGAATATCCTCAGCGGGATCCGCGACGAGATAAAGGCCGCCCGCAACGGCAAACGGGCGCACATCATCGCCAAGATGAACTCGCTGCTCGAAGCGGAAACCATCGTAACGCTTTACGAAGCCTCGCAGGCCGGCGTCAAGATCGATCTCATCGTGCGCGGCGTGTGCGCCTTGCGACCGGGAATCAAGGGGCTATCAGAGAATATCCGCGTGCGCTCGATCATTGGCCGCCTGCTCGAACACCACCGGATTTTCTACTTCCACGCCGGCGGCGAAGAGAAGGTTTATCTCTCAAGCGCCGACTGGATGGACCGCAACTTCTTCCGCCGCATCGAACTGGCCTTCCCGGTTCTCGACCGGAAACTGAAGCGCCGCGTCATCAGCGAAGGGCTGCAGACCTATCTTTCCGACAACCAGCAAGCCTGGGACATGGATGCCAACGGCAAGTACCACCCGCGGCGCACCTCGCGCACCAAGCCGCGCTCGGCGCAAAACGAACTGATTGAGCTGCTGAAGCCCTGAGTTCAGGCGCGGCGTGCGCCGACCACGCCTTCGACTTCGTGAATCAGCGCCAGCGTGCGCTTGAGTTGCGCAACGTTGCCGATCTCCGCCGTAAAGCCCATGTGCGCGACGCCCAGTTTGGACTGCGTATTGACTGCAATGACGTTGATTTTTTCGCGCGCAAAAACCTCGGAAACGTCGCGCAGCAAGCCCTGACGGTCATGCGCGTCGACCACGATGTCGACGGCGAATACGCCATCTGTCTGCCCGCCCCACTCGGTCTCGATCACCCGCTCGGGATGCATCGCTTCCATGTTGGCAAAATTGGTGCAATCGGCGCGATGAATCGAAACGCCCTTGCCACGTGTCACAAAACCGAGGATCGGGTCCGGCGGCGCCGGCTTGCAGCAGCCGGCCAACTGGGTCAGCAGCTTGTCGACGCCGACGATCAGAATGCCTTTTTCGGCGACATCACTGGCCTTGTGCTTGCGCGGCTGCGGCTCCTGCATCACGCGCTCGTCGACCGGCATTTCGCTGCCGCGCACCGCCACCTGAAGCTGCCGTGTATTCAGCTCGGCGCGTGCTGCGGCGATAAACAGATCATCGCTTTTGGCAAAACCCAGCTTCGCGGCAAGATCATCCAGATTCGTGCTGTTCTGCCCCATGCGCTGTAATTCGCGCATCACGATCGCCCGCCCTTCGGCCAGCGTCTCTTCCAGTGCCAGACTGGAAAACCAGTGTCGCGCCTTGGCCCGCGCCCGATGCGTGAACAGATAGCCGAGCGAATTGTTCAACCAGTCACGGGAAGGACCGCCGTGCTTGGCGACCACAATCTCGACACGCTGCCCGGTTTCCAGTTGCGTGTTGAGCGGCACCAGCGCGCCGTCAACCTTGGCGCCCCGGCAGCGATGGCCGAGGTCGGTATGCACCCGGTAAGCAAAGTCCACCGGCGTCGCTCCACGCGGCAGATCAACCACGCGCCCCTGCGGCGTCATGATGTAGATCGTCTCGTCGAGCGCCGCTTCCTTGTAATGCTTGACCCAGTCCGAAGAATCGGCGACCTCATCCTTCCAGGTCAGCAGTTGGCGTAACCAGGCGATTTTCTCGTCGTAGCTGTCCTCTGAAGTGTGCCCGCTGCCTTCCTTGTAGCGCCAGTGAGCGGCGACGCCGAGTTCGGAGTGCTGGTGCATCTCCCCGGTGCGGATCTGCACTTCGAGCGAACGGCCGTCGGGACAACGCACTGCCGTATGCAACGAGCGGTAATTATTTCCCTTGGGGTTCGAGATATAGTCGTCGAACTCCTTGGAAATCGGCGACCAGATGTTGTGCACGATACCAAGCGCCGTATAACAGTCCTTCACCTCATCGACAATGACGCGCAGGGCACGCACGTCATAAACCTCGGAGAACTCAACATCCTTCTTCCGCATCTTGTTCCAGATGCTGTAGATATGTTTTGGCCGACCATAGACTTCGGCATTGTGAATCCCCACCGTGGCCAGTTCAGCCTTCAGCCGGACAATGGCATCGGCAATGAACTGCTCGCGTTCGGTACGCTTCTCGTCGAGTTGTTTGGCAATCTTCTTGTAGATGTCGGGATGCAGGAAGCGGAACGAGAGATCCTCGAGTTCCCACTTGAGCTCCCATACACCCAGCCGGTTGGCCAGCGGCGAATAAAGTTCGAGCGTCTCGCGCGCCACCTGCGCACGCAATTCGTCCGGCACGGCGGCGTAGTAGCGCAGGGTCTGCGTGCGCGAAGCCAGGCGCAAGAGCACGACACGAATATCCTCGACCATGGCCAGCAGCATCTTGCGCAGGACTTCGATCTGCGCCTTCATTTCCTGCGGATTGTCTTCACCGCTCTCGACCGAATGAGCGACAAAACCACGCGTAATCGGCCGCAGACGATTCAGGCGGGAAATGCCGTTCACCAGATGCGCGGCTGCCGGGCCGAAGCGCTCTTCGATGTGCATGATGCCGTGCTCGTCGTAGGTCGGCACGGAAAACAGCAGCGCCGCCAGCCGCGAGTCGGCGTCGAGCCTCAGTCCGACCAGGATCAGCGCCATGCCGAGCGCATGGCGCCAGACGCCCTCGCCGCTGCCCAGCGCATGATCCTTGTAGATCGACTGGGCAAACTCGACGGCCTGACGGATATTTACTGCCTCATCGGCAGAAAGACCTTCGCTGAGCGTTTGCAAGGAATGTTCGAGGTCGCTCTGAGCGGCGACCGAGTGGACGACTGAAACCATGCGCCATTATAAAGCCAGAGCACCGTGTCTGGCATAATGTCCGTTTGGCGACCCCCTTCAAATGTTCTCGCGCTTCTCCCACCCCTACCTGCTGCTGACGCTGACCACGCTGTTCTGGTCTGGCAACATGGTGCTCGGGCGCGCCATACGCGATGACGTACCACCGCTCTCACTGGCTTTCTGGCGCTGGGCGATTGCACTGGCACTCACCCTGCCGCTGGCCCTGCCGCACCTTCGCTCGCAATGGCCGCTGTTGAAACGCGGCTGGAAGGAGATCTTCATTCTCGGCCTGCTCGGCGTAGGCGGCTACAACACGCTGGCCTACGTCGCCCTGCAATACACGGCGGCGACCAACGCGGTGCTGCTCAATTCCTTCATCCCGATCGCCACCATTGCCCTCTCCTGGGCGTTTCTCAAAAAACATTTGCACGGCATCGAATGGATCGGTGTCCTGCTCTCGTTCATCGGCGTTGCGGCCATCGTCTGCCGTGGCAGCCTGGATACGCTGGCCGGACTGTCACTGAACGTCGGCGACCTGTGGATGCTCGCGGCCGTGCTGACCTGGGCGCTCTACACCATCGGGCTGCAATGGCGCCCGGCCGGCGTCAACCCGATGCTCATGCTGGCGGCGTTCACGCTCGTTGGACTGCTGGCACTTGCACCGGCCTATGCCTGGGAAATCGCTCAAGGCAGAACAATCAACACCAACGCCGGCGCACTCGCCGGCATCGCCTACACCGGCATCTTCCCGGGCTTCCTCGGCTACATCTTCTACAACCGCGCAGTCGGCGAGGTCGGCGCCAGCAAGGCCAGTCTGTTCATCCATCTGATGCCGGTGTTTGGCACGCTGCTCTCGGCGATTTTTCTTGGCGAAATCCCGCACGTTTATCACTTCGCTGGCATCGCGCTGATCTTTGCCGGCATCTACCTGACCACGGCGGCGCTGCCGCAACTGAAAAAATAGGCCCCGGTGATCGGCAGATTATTCAACTGGCTGCGCGGGCAGCAAACAACGGCAACACTGCCTGACACCTTGTGGCAGGACACCGTCGCCAGCCTGCCCTTTCTGGCCGGCCTGAACGACGAGGAAAAAGGCCGGCTGCGCCAGCTCTGCACGGGTTTTCTTGCCGAAAAGGAGTTCACCACGACCGGCGGCCTCGAACTCACCGACGCCATGTGCGTCTCGATTGCCGCGCAAGGCTGTCTGCCGATTCTCAATCTCGGCCTTGAGTGCTATCGCGGCTGGGTCGGCATCGTCGTATACCCCGACGAGTTCGTCGTCCCGCGCAGCGTCGAGGACGAATTCGGCATCGTCCACGAATACACCGATCTGGCATCCGGCGAAGCCTGGGAAGGCGGCCCGCTGCTTATCTCGTGGCGCGACGCGCAGATGGCGGGCGACGGCTACAACGTGGTAATCCACGAATTCGCGCACAAACTCGACATGCTGAACGGGCCGCCCGACGGCACCCCGCCACTCCCGACGGGGATTTCGCGCAAGGACTGGGAAGACACGCTGCACGCCGCCTACGAAGACTTCTGCGCACAGGTCGACGAAGCCGAAGAACTCGACCAGGACACGCTGCTCGACCCTTATGCCGCCGAGAACCCCGGCGAGTTCTTCGCTGTCATGAGCGAAACGTTTTTCGAAGCGCCGCAGATCCTGCGCGACGAATACCCCGCGCTCTACGACAAACTGTCAGCCTTCTACCGTCAGGACCCGGCCAGTCGGCCTTCCTTCACCTGAGCACCGGCGGCCTCGCTCTGCAGCGCGAGACGCCACAGCGATGTCACCTCGGCAGCCCGCGCCACGTGCAGCGGATCATCGGCATCCGAGACGCGCGGATGCGTCGGCGCGATATCCAGGCGCCCGACGACCTTCAGCCCACCCTTGGCAAAGGCGGCAAGCAACTCATCACGCGAGCGCAGGCCAAGGTGCTCGGCAAGATCCGAAAGCACCAGCCAGCCCTCGCCACCCGGCGCGAGGTGCGCCGCCAGCCCGTCGACAAAGCCGCGCAACATGCGGCTTTCCGGATCAAAC
>CAJAHZ010000509.1 GCA_903939665.1 uncultured Pseudomonadota bacterium
CTGGCTGTCGGCCAAGGCCTTTCGCACGCTCGGCAAACCGAACCTGTTTTTTGGCGTGACCGCCGGCAATATGGATTCGATGGTCAATCGCTATACCTCGGATCGCAAAACACGCTCCGAAGATGCCTATACGCCAAACGCCGAGCCCAACAAGCGCCCTGATCGCGCCGTCGTCGTTTATGCCCAGCGCTGTCGCGAAGCTTTCCCTGACGCCAACGTAGTGATCGGTTCGATCGAAGCCAGCCTGCGCCGCATCGCGCACTACGACTACTGGTCGGACAAGGTGCGCCGCGCCGTCCTGCCGGATTCGAAGGCCGATATGCTGATTTTTGGCAGCGCCGAGCGGGCCATTGTGGCGCTGGCGCACCGTCTGGCGGCAGGCGAGAAGATCGGCGAAATTCGCGATCTGCGCGGCACGTCTTTCATGGTGCCGCGCGGTTGGCTGCCGGGCAGCGACTGGTCGGAGATGGATTCGACCGGGGTTGATACACCGGGTCCGCTGATTCGCCACGCCGATCCCTATGCGAGCGAGCCGGAGGCTGGAAAAGAGGCCGCCTGCGCGTCAGGCGCAGCGCCGCAAGCGCGCGCGCAAGTGATCCAGTTTCAGTCGCACACCAGCATGCCGAAGCTTGACCGGAAAAAGACCGCAATTCGTCTGCCGTCTTACGAACAGGTGGTCGCTGATCCCGTGCTCTATGCGCACGCATCGCGGACTTTTCACGTCGAATCGAATCCGGGCAACGCCCGCGCCCTGATTCAAGCGCATGGCGAACGCGATGTGTGGCTCAACCCGCCACCGATTCCCTTGACGACGCCGGAAATGGATGGCGTTTTCGCTTCACCGTTCCAGCGCAAGCCGCACCCGTCTTATGGTGACGCGAAAATTCCGGCTTTCGAGATGATCCGCTTTTCAATCAATATCATGCGCGGCTGTTTTGGCGGCTGTACCTTCTGTTCGATTACCGAGCACGAGGGGCGCATCATCCAGAGTCGCTCGGAAGATTCGATCCTGCGCGAGATCGAGGAAATCCGCGACAAGGCGCCGGGCTTTACCGGCGTTATTTCCGATCTCGGCGGGCCGACGGCCAATATGTATCGCCTGGCGTGCAAGGATCCGAAGATCGAATCGTCGTGCCGCCGGCTGTCCTGCGTTTTTCCTGATATCTGCCCGCAGATGAACACCGATCATGCGCCGCTTGTGCAGCTTTACCGTAAGGCGAGGGCGATCAAGGGCGTCAAGAAGGTGCTGGTCAGTTCAGGTCTGCGCTACGACCTCGCCATACGTTCTCCGGAATATGTGAAGGAACTTGTTACACACCACGTTGGCGGTTATCTCAAGATTGCTCCAGAGCATACGGAAGCCGGGCCGCTCGCGCACATGATGAAGCCCGGCATCGGGGCTTACGACAAGTTCAAGCTGATGTTCGAGAAGTTCTCGAAGGAGGCGGGCAAAGAGCAGTACCTGATCCCGTATTTCATCGCCGCGCACCCGGGAACAACCGATCTCGACATGCTCAACCTGGCGCTCTGGCTGAAGCAGAACAATTTCCGGCTGGATCAGGTGCAGACTTTCCTGCCTACACCGATGGCCATTGCCTCGGCGATGTATCACACGCACAAGAATCCGCTGAAGAAAATCAGCCGCGATTCGGAAGAGGTCGAAACCGTTCGCTCCAGCCGCATGCGCAAGCTGCACAAGGCATTCTTGCGTTACCACGACGCCGAAAACTGGCCGCTGCTGCGCGAAGCACTGAGGCAGTTGGGGCGCGCCGACCTGATTGGCAACGGGAAAAAACACCTGATTCCGAGTTTTCAGCCAGTCGGTACCGGCCTGAAGTGTGGCGCAGCACGCTTTCCGAAAGCCGCACCGCGCCCACTGGTGCGACCGTCGGTCAAACCGGCAAAAAAGCGTTGATTTCATCGGCCCGATCGAGGCTTTCAGCGCATCCTTAAATTGATTTTTGCGCTGCAACAAAAGCCGCGTCAAGTGTGCTAGAATTGCCGCCTTTTATCAAAGGCTTATCCCGACATGTCCCGTGCCGTCCGTAATATCGCCATCATTGCCCACGTCGACCACGGCAAGACAACGCTCGTCGATAAGCTGCTTCATCAGGCAGGTACCTTTTCCGCCCACCAGCACATCGCCGAACGCGTCATGGATTCGAACGATCTGGAAAAAGAGCGCGGTATCACGATTCTCGCCAAGAATCTGGCGGTCGATTACAAGGGCGTGCACATCAACATCATCGATACGCCGGGACACGCTGACTTCGGCGGTGAAGTCGAGCGCGTGCTGTCGATGGTCGATGGCGTTCTGCTGCTGGTCGATGCCGTTGAAGGCCCGATGCCGCAAACGCGCTTTGTGACCAAGAAGGCGCTGGCGCTGGGGTTGAAGCCGATTGTCGTGGTCAACAAGGTCGACCGTGACGGCGCCCGTCCGGACTGGGTGGTCGATCACACCTTTGACCTCTTCGACAAGCTCGGCGCTTCCGACGAGCAACTTGATTTTCCGGTGATTTACGCCTCGGCACTGAACGGCTATGCAACACTTGATCTGGCCAAGCCATCGACCGATATGCGCCCGATGTTCGACGCCATTCTCGAGCACGTTTCGCCGCCGCACATCGACGAAATCGACGGGCCGCTGCAACTGCAGATTTCCGCTCTTGATTACTCGACCTACGTCGGTCGCATCGGCATTGGCCGCATCCAGCGCGGTCGTCTGAAGCCGGCGCAACAGATTACCGTGATGTACGGTCAGGCTGATGCCGACGGCAAGTTCGAACATGGTTCGCCGAAGACGGCAAAGATCAACCAGGTATTCGGTTTCCGCGGTCTTGAGCGCGTGCCGCTTGAAGAAGCGCTGGCCGGCGACATCGTTCTGGTGACCGGTATTGAAGAGCTGTCGATCGGTTGCACGATCACCGACAACGACAAACCTGAAGCGCTGCCGATGCTGAAGATTGACGAACCGACGCTGAACATGACCTTCATGGTCAATAGCTCGCCGTACGCCGGACAGGAAGGCAAGTTCGTCACCAGCCGCCAGATCCGTGACCGCCTGCAAAAAGAACTGCTGACCAACATGGCGCTGCGCGTTGAAGAAACGACCGACAGCGACAGCTTCCTCGTTTCCGGTCGTGGCGAACTGCACCTGACCATTCTGCTCGAAACCATGCGTCGCGAAGGCTTCGAATTGGCAGTCGGCCGCCCGCGCGTGATCTTCAAGCAAATCAACGGTGAGCAGTGCGAGCCCTACGAAATGCTGACGCTGGACGTTGAAGAGACGCACCAGGGTGGCGTCATGGAAGCGCTGGGCTATCGCAAGGGCGATTTGCAGGACATGGTTTCCGATGGTCGCGGTCGTGTCCGTCTCGAATACCGCATTCCCGCACGCGGCCTGATTGGCTTCCAGGGCGAGTTCCTGAATCTGACGCGCGGTACCGGCCTTATCAGCCACGTGTTTGACGATTACGCACCGATGAAGGGCGATATGCCGGGTCGTCGCAACGGCGTTCTGGTGTCGTCAGAGCAGGGCGAAGCGGTTGCTTACGCGTTGTGGAAACTGCAGGAGCGCGGCAAGATGTTCTCGGTGCCGGGCGACAAGCTGTATGAAGGGATGATTATCGGCATTCACAGCCGCGAAAACGACTTGATCGTCAATCCGATCAAGGGCAAGCAACTCACCAACGTGCGTTCGTCGGGCACCGACGAAGCGGTGCGTCTGGTGC
>CAJAHZ010000510.1 GCA_903939665.1 uncultured Pseudomonadota bacterium
CGAGACTGCGCAGGATGCGACGCACTTTGACAAGCTGCGCAAACTGGATTTCTTTACCCAGTTCGAAGACATCGAATTGTGGGAAGTGCTGCGTATCAGCGTCTGGCGGGACATTGCGGAGCGCGTGACGCTGTTCCGCGAGGGGGATAACGGCAGCATGTTCGGGGTGATTGTTAACGGCTTTGTCGAAGTGTCGCTGGAAGGCCGGGTAATCTGCCGCCTCGGAGCTTCCGAAGTGGTTGGCGAGATGGCTTTTTTGCAT
This sequence comes from uncultured Pseudomonadota bacterium, assembly GCA_903939665.1. Classification (GTDB taxonomy): domain Bacteria; phylum Pseudomonadota; class Gammaproteobacteria; order Burkholderiales; family Rhodocyclaceae; genus CAJBIL01. The sequence goes on from CAJAHZ010000510.1 coordinate 263, forward strand.
CCGGACGACACCACGCGCAGCGCAACGGTGGTGACACTGGAGCCGACCTTGTTCCTTGAAATCAACAGTGCGGCACTGAAGCTGGGTTCGGAAGAACTGCAGGACCGTTTCAACAAGGTACTGGTCGCCAAGGTGCTGGCGCGCTTGCGCGAGGCCAACACGGCGCTCGCCAAACTTGGCCAGAAAGCGGTGCAGGGCAGCACCGCCGCCTGCGATATCGAGCTGGCACCGACCTTGCAGCTGCTTTAGCCGCCGCTTGGTGCGCTGACGCTCAAACCTTGAACCGACCGACTGTTGTCTGCAATCCTTGCGCCAGCGCTTCAAGTGACTGGGCTGCGGCGGCAGTTTCTTCGACGGCGACATTGTTTTGATGTGCCATATTGGCGATCGCGTCGATATTGTCAGCGACTTCGCGGCTGACTCGGCGTTGTTCGTCCGTGGCGGCCGTGATGGTGTCAAGGCCGTTACCGACTTCGCTGACTGAACCGTTGGTCGCCTGCAGGATATCCGCAACGCTATCGACTGTTTTCTGGCTCGAAGCGATGTAATCCAGTCCCTCGTTAATTGCCTTTCGCACGTTGATTGACTGGGCAGCAAGGGTGCCGGTGATCAAGTCAATTTCGTTGGCGGAGCGCGCCGATTTTTCTGCGAGCTTGCGGACCTCATCGGCCACGACGGCGAAGCCACGCCCCGCTTCGCCAGCGCGAGCGGCCTCAATCGCCGCGTTCAGTGCAAGCAGGTTGGTCTGCTCTGCGATGGCTTTGACTTCCTGGGTCATCTTGCTGATTGCTTCGGTGTTCCGTACGAATTCGTTGACTGACTCGGCCATCAAGTTGACCGCATGTTCCACGTTATGCATTTCTTTTTGCAACTGCCCGAGGCTGCGGTTGCCTTCTTCTGCACGGCGCAAACTGTCCTGCGACTGCTGGTGGACGTGCGCGGTGCTTTGTGAAATCGAGGCGATGCTGCCGACCATGTTTTCGACGGCGGAAGTGGCCTGAACAGATTTCTCGTTCTGCAGATGTGAGCCGGCCGCGACGCGGTTGGCTGCGCTGGAGAGTTCCCGGGCCTGTGACGAAACGAGCCCGGCTGAAGTGCCAACCTGGCGAACAAGGCCATTGAAGTTCTCCATCATGGCGTTGAATATGCTCGCCGTCTGGCCGATTTCGTCGGTGCCGTGCACCGTCAGGCGTCGGGTCAGGTCGCCTTCGCCACGGGCGATGTCACTCAAACCGTCTTTCAACTCTTCCAGCGGGTCGGTAACAAAACGGCGGGTCAGGAAATAGATGACGAAGAGCAGCAACAAGCTGACTCCGGCTGCGGCCATCGCAATCTTGAGGCGGAAGCTGGCGACCTCCTGCTCGACCGAGTCGAGCGAGATCTTCATGCTGACGATGCCAAGGACGGTGCCTTCCGCGACCTGGTGGCACATGATGCAGTCCTTGCCCAGATAGTTCTTGGAAGCCATGGTCGGCGTGACAACACGAAGCACTTGTCCCCGCTCGTCTGACTCCACCGCGACATAAGGCTTGGCGTCCTGCATTACCTGCTTTTCGACCGCATCAAGGCTGCGTGTCGACTTGGTATCCGGACCGAACAGCTTGACCACGGCATCGGCACGGGCGACGTGCAACTCCTTGATGATCGACAACTGCTTGATCTGATCAAGAAAGACTTCGCGTTGACCGATGGTGCCGGTAATCATCATCCCGGTCAGGCCGGCCATCGTCATTTCGTGGATGCTTTGCGAGAAATCCTGCGCCTGGCGGATGGCCGTTTCGCGGTTGACCTGGCTTTCCCAGACGATCATGCCGGTCCAGACGATGACCAGCACGAACCAGATGGCGGCGGTAAGCCGCATCCAGATTTTCAAGTTACTCATTTTTGTACAACCCCCTGATCGTGCAGTCTGCCCGGTGCTGCTGTCGTTTTTTATCTGGCTCAGCAGTTCTACACTGTCAGATCAATTTGTTGCATTGTGCCAGCCTTGCCGTCTTCCTGCAGAAAAATGCCTGTTGCTCTGATCTGGCCCTGCAGCGCGTTGCTGCTGTCCTTCAGATCAAATGGCGTGTCGACCCGACCGAGGCTGAGCGCCCCCACATTGGCCTGCTGCAGTGTGGCGAGCTGATCCTTGCCGGCGCTGTCCCGGGTCCATACGCGCAACTGCTTGTAGGCGCTGTCGTTTTCGTCGATCCAGCCATTGTGATCGCTGTCAAGCGCTGCCAGTTCAGCAAAGCCATCGCCGCTGCTGGCGCCGAATAATTCCGAGCCGTTATTGATCTTGCCGTCGCCGTTGCGATCAAGCGCAAGAAAGCCGCTGCCCCCCGTTACAAAGTTGATGTCTTCAGTCTTGCCGTCGGAGTTGAGGTCGAAGTTAAAGCGCTGGTTGCTCAATTGCGCTGCCGTTCCGCTGAAGTTGAGCACCAGGGGGTCCTGCTTTTTCCTGGCATCCCCCTGGCGGATGCTGACATCGGATTCTTCATGATAGCTGCGCGTCATCGACAGCGAAACAGAAAAACTGATCTCCTTGCCGTCGCTCGTCATGACGACGCCATTTGCTGCAAAGCGGGTCTGTTCGCTCTCGGTGTAAGACTCGTGGCGATCATATTCAACGCCGTAACCGGCATTCTGGCGGGCCGGTGCCTCAGCGTTGTTCGACTGGCTGTCGGGTGCCGGCAATTCAGCGGCCGGCGATTGCGGCTGCAAGTCCGCCGGATTGAACACCTTGACC
>CAJAHZ010000511.1 GCA_903939665.1 uncultured Pseudomonadota bacterium
ACTGCATGAGCCGGGCTGGGCCATCCGGCCGTTCGGCGGTGATCAGCAGATGGACGTGGTTGGTCATCAGGACGTAGGCGTGGATGGCGCAGTGCCAATCGGCAGCCGACTTCTGCAGCCAGTGGAGGTAGCAGTGGTAGTCCTCCTCGGCAAAGAAGCACGGCTCTCGATTGATGCCTCGCTGGACGAGGTGCATCGGGATTCCGGCAAGATGGATTCGCGGGCGGCGTGGCATGGGTGGCTAGCTGGAAATTAATCCGAAGCTGACCCCTTTAGTTGGCACACTTTGGACAGTTCATTGAGATTATCCATGGTGAAGGTGCTGTCGAGCTTTTCCAGCGCCGCACCCACGGCCAGCAAGTCGGTAAGCCGGTACATGCTGTGATTGCCAATGAAAGTGGTCTCTTCCTGGTACAAGCCCTTTCGATTGCCCATCTGGACGAACCACCAATCGTTGGTGGTGACGTTGACGCCGTTGGCTGCGAAATAGTTACCTTGCTTGGCGATAACCTCAGCAAAGCTGCTGAAGCCGGTGCCCAGCAAGGCTTGTATTTCCTGAAACAGTGGCTCCGCATTGCCTCCATTAAAGCCCGCGCTGTTGAAGGTCGAAATGCCTTGGATGTTGACACTGCCCGGCCGGCCATTAGCGGCCCCAAATATTCTGGCAAACGCGCTGGCCATGTGCCCGCCCATGCTGTGACCATCCACCTGCACAGTGCTGACACCGACCAAGTTGCCCGTACCGGCGACGCTGGTGCCGTCAATAAAGCTTGGAATAGTAGCTATGGGAGGGTTGTTCAGAACGTACAGCGGGTTCCACTGGAGTTGTCTGGCGAATCCATTGGTTGGCGTTGTCTCACGCAGCCACCAGTTCACCATGTCAATGATGGGTAAAGTGGCCGCTCTGCGGAATGCAAGATCACCGTCCGCCAGAAAGTCGGCTCCTGCCGCATCAGGAGGAGGTTCTGTTCCGCGCATGGAGACATAGACTTGACCTTGGAAATCGCCGCCTGATTTGCCGCGCCAGACGGTGGCATCGAAGCCCGAACCAAACAGCGGGATGTCGGAAGAGTTGATGTTGCTGGCGACTTCGAAGTTGGCGGCTATGTAAGCGGCCAGGGTGGGGGTCATGCGCTTGCTAAGGGCATCCGTTAGCTTCTCAGCATTCATTCCGGAATTCACATCAACATACGCAGCATCAGCTAGCAATGCATCAATGTAGGCTTGTCGGATAGTCGTCATTTTGCCTTCCCTTGTTTAATCAGTTCGTCAAGATTTACTTGCCTGTAAATTTGGTTATCGTTTTTTGGCCAACACGCAGTCGAAGTGCCAAGGCCCAGACCGAGTCGATAAACTAGAAAACCACCATCGGCATGGAATGCCTGATTGGTTAAAAAAGTCTTCCCGGTATCGATGTCAAAATATTCCACTCGCTGTGACAGAATCCGAATGTAATATCCATCCAACGTCACAATCGGAATATCCTTCTTTCCCGCCCGCTTTACCTTCTCCCAATCCGGGCTCAACGTCACCACCGCATCCCGTTCGCACAGGCGATTGAACTGCCATCGGCCAATCAGTTCATCAACAACGGGTAGCACCATCACCACCGGAAACAACAGCACACTGATGACTGCGCCGTGCTTGGTTACGCCCAGCCAGCCTGGAATTCTTTTGCAGAGCATGATGGCTGCTGTGAGCCACAGGCCAAAGCCCACCAGAAACATCAAAAAAATCATGCTGCTCTCCCTTTTCGTTCGGGAACTATTGGGGTCAGGGGAACTATTGGGGTCAGCATCACATTCTTTTTCATTTCCCTCTCCTCAGAATCCAAATCCGGTTTGGTCTTTCATCGCGTCCGCCGACCGCCCTTCTCCCGGCGGCCGCCCTCGTTTTGCATTGGCGCGCCGCACCCCGACCCTGGCGCAGATCCGTTCGGCAAAGCGGTCATCTCCCAGCGGCTGGTTTTGCGCC
>CAJAHZ010000512.1 GCA_903939665.1 uncultured Pseudomonadota bacterium
AACGAGCGCGATGGAAGATCTTGACTGGAGCGTCCAATCAAAGAAATCGCAAGATGACCGGCTCAAGCTGATCAGCATGCTGCCGCGCCTGCTCGGCCAGCTCAACAAGGGCCTCGACAGCATTGATGCGGACCCGGCGCAACGCCGTGCCTTTTTCGATGAACTGGTCGGCTGCCACGCGGCAGCGCTGAAAGGCGAGGCCAGCGGTTTGCTGCCAGACGCCGCCGCAAAGGCAAAAAAGCCCGAACTCAAGCCACCGCCCAGCAGTGACCAGGAAGGCGATCTGCTGGTTACCCGCAGCGTCGACAACGGCGTTCAGGTCGAAGAAATCATTCTGGTTGGCGCCAGCCCGATCTGGCGCGCCAACGACCGCGAAGCATTCGCCCGGGTTGGTGAATTGAAGCGGGGCGACTGGCTGGAATTCCACCAGGAGGACGGCAGCACGAGCCGCGAACGCCTCAACTGGATCAGTCCGCAACGCGGCATTCTGGTCTTCAGCAACCATCGCTCAGCCAAGGCAATTTCGATTTCACCGGAAGCGCTGGCGCGTCAGTTGCGCGACGGCAACGCCTCAATCGTTAACGGTACGCCGCTATTCGAACGCGCACTAAGCGGCGTTCTCGAGTCCTTGAACGCAAGCTGATCTGTTTGCTTGGCAAAAAAGAGGGGAGTCGGCGCAGGCCGGCTCCCCTCTTTTTTGCCGAAGAAGCAAATATTCCGATCTGCTTGCAATTTTTCTGCTGGCACTGAATAATTAACCAAGCGCTTGCTTGCTTAATTATCAATCGACGGTCTTTGCCGCAAAGAATACTCAGGAGACAGCCAAAATGCCCCGGAATGCCTATCCGCATCTGCTTGCCCCGCTTGACCTCGGGTTTACGACGCTCAAGAACCGCGTTCTGATGGGCTCGATGCACACCGGCCTCGAAGAAGCGCCGCAAGGTTTTAGCCGCCTCGCCGCTTTTTACGCCGAACGCGCCCGTGGCGGCGTCGGGCTGATCGTGACCGGCGGCATTGGCCCGAACCAGGCAGGCGTTGTCGGCGCAGGTGCGGCAGCCCTGGAAAACGAGGCACACGCCGAAAAACACCGCAAGGTAACCGATGCCGTGCATCGGGAGGGCGGCAAGATCGCCCTGCAAATTCTCCACACCGGACGCTATGCCTATCATCGCGGGGCGGTGGCACCTTCCGCCGTGCAAGCGCCGATATCCCCGGCGCGTCCGCGCGAGTTGAGCGAGGACGAGATCGAGCAAACGATCAACGACTACGCCCGGTGCGCGAAACTGGCGCAGTTTGCCGGCTACGATGGCGTCGAGGTGATGGGCTCCGAAGGCTACCTGATCAACCAGTTCATCGCTCAGCAAACCAATTTTCGCACCGATGGATGGGGGGGGAGTTTCGAGAACCGCATCCGCTTCGCTGTCGAGACCGTACGCCGCGTGCGCGCAGCAAGCGGGCCGAACTTCATCATCATCTATCGCCTGTCAATGCTCGATCTCGTCGAAGGCGGCAGCAGCTGGGACGAAATCGTGGCCCTCGCCAAAGCCATCGAAGCGGCAGGCGCTACGATCATCAACACCGGCATCGGGTGGCACGAAGCGCGCATTCCGACGATCGCCACCATGGTTCCACGCGCCGCTTTTACCTGGGTCACCAAGCGCATGATGGGGCAGGTAAAAATTCCGCTGATCACGACCAACCGTATCAATACGCCGGAGGTCGCCGAAGAAGTCCTCGCTTCCGGCTGCGCCGACATGGTCTCGATGGCTCGCCCCTTCCTCGCCGACGCCGAGTTCGTCAATAAAGCAGCCGAGGGCCGCGGTGACGAAATCAACACCTGCATCGCCTGCAACCAGGCCTGCCTCGACCGCATATTCGAAGGAAAACTGACTTCCTGCCTGGTGAATCCGCGCGCCTGCCACGAAACTGAACTGCTGATTGAAAAAACCGGCACCCCGAAAAAAATTGCCGTCGTCGGAGCCGGCCCCGCCGGCATGGCATGCGCTGCAACAGCCGCTGAGCGCGGCCATCAGGTCACGCTGTTCGACGCCGCAGCGGTTATTGGCGGACAGTTTAATATCGCCCGCCGCATCCCGGGCAAGGAAGAATTCAACGAAACGCTGCGTTACTTCAATCGTCGCCTGCAGATACTCGGCGTCACGCTCAAACTCAATCACCGTGTTAGCGCCGACGAGCTGGCGCAGGCTGCCTTCGACCATGTCGTGCTCGCCACGGGCATTGTTCCACGCAAGCTCGACATTCCCGGCATCGACCACGACAAGGTCATTTCCTATCTCGACCTGATCGAAGGCCGCAAGCAAGCCGGTGCGCGCGTTGCCATCATCGGCGCTGGCGGCATTGGCTTCGATGTAGGCGAGTTTCTCACACACGCACACGACGGCAAGGATGAACTCGCCCGCTTTCAGGCCGAGTGGGGCATCGACACCGAATTCAAGGTGCCTGGCGGTCTGAAGCAAGCGACCAGCGAGGCTTCGCCGCGGCAGGTCTGGCTGCTGCAACGCAAAGTTTCGAAGATTGGCGACGGACTGGCTAAAACAACCGGCTGGATTCGCCGCACGCTGCTCAAAAAGCGCGGCGTCGCCATGTTCTCGGGCGTCACCTATGAACGTATCGACGATGCCGGTCTGCACATCAGTGTTGATGGGAAAAGCCAGTGCTTGCCGGTCGACACTATCGTCATTTGCGCCGGACAAGAGCCGCGCCGCGAACTCGAAGCCGGGCTCCGTGCGGCCAATGTTCCATTGTCGCTGATCGGCGGCGCTGACGTAGCCGCTGAACTGGACGCCAGACGCGCCATTGATCAGGCCACCCGACTGGCTGCAGCACTTTAGCCCATGCCCAGAGGCCGCAAACCCCAGTCACCCGACGCCAGCCGTCGCAACGATCTGCTGCGCGCCGCAGCACGCCTGTTTGTCGAAAAAGGATTCAACGCAACGACGACACGCGATATAGCGGAAGCCGTCGGCATGCGTTCAGGCAGCCCTTTTTACCACTTCCGCAGCAAGCAGGAATTGCTCAAGGCGGCAATCATCGGCGGGCTTGAGGCCGCCTACGAACGCCTGCTCGCGGCCACAGCAGAGGTTACCGATTCGACCGACGCAGAACCGCGTCTGCGCGCGATGATACGCGCCCATCTCGGCAACCTGCTTGAAGGAGAATGCCCGACGCCGATGCTGCTCGGCGAAACTCGTGCGCTGGATGCGTCGGACAAAGCCGAGATCGCCGCCGCTTTCGATCGCTACCAACTTCCGTGGCAGAGCGTGCTTAACGACCTGGCAGCATCCGGAAAACTGCCAAGTGCCGCGCCGCCAGTGCGTCTGCTGCTATTCGGCATGCTCAACTGGGCACCACAGTGGTACCGCGCAGAGGGCCCCCTGTCGCTCGATGAGCTAACCGAGGCTTGTCTCGCGTTGCTACTTGGACGAGAGCGAGGCGATGAAATAAGAAAATAGCATCACGACAAGCAGGCTGTAGACGAAAAAACAGGGCCGAAGCCCTGTTTTCTCACTTGCCGCAAAATCACTTGGCAGCAGCGGCCGAAGCAGACTTGGCCTTCTTGGCCTTCTTCGGCTTCTTGGCCTTCGTGGAC
>CAJAHZ010000513.1 GCA_903939665.1 uncultured Pseudomonadota bacterium
CCTCCTCGATGTGGCGATAAATATTTTCCAGCACGACGATGGCATCGTCGACCACGAGGCCGATGGCCAGCACCAGCGCGAGCAAGGTCAGCGTATTGATCGTGAAGCCGAGCATGAACATCAGCGCAAAGGCGCCGATCAGCGAAACGGGAATCGTCACCAGCGGAATCAGCGTAGCGCGGAAGTTGCGCAGGAAGAAGAAGATGATCAGCAGCACAAGCACAATCGCTTCGCCGATGGTAGAAAAAACCGAGTCGATCGAGCGGTCGATAAAAATTGACGAATCGTAGGCAATATTGGCGCTCATGCCTTTGGGCAGCCCGCTGATGATCTTCGGCAGTTCGGCGCGCAGCGCTTTTGACAGCTCAAGCGGGTTGGCGGTGGCCTGCTTGATGACGCCCAGCGCAACCGCCGCCTTGCCGTTGAAGCGCACGGTACTGCGCTCGGAGGCCGCACCGATTTCAACGCGGCCAAGATCGCCGATGCGCACCGCATAGCTGCCTTTGGCGTCTGCCGCTTCCTTGACGATGATCGCAGCGAACTGCGCCGGCTCTGAAAGATCAGTCCGCGCCACCACCGAAAACTCGCGGCTCTGGCTCTCGATGCGCCCGGCCGGCACTTCGACGTTCTGCCGGCGCAGCGCATCCTCGACATCCTGCGGCGTGAGGTTAAAGGCGGCCAGCCGGTCGCGGTCGAGCCAGATGCGCATGGCGAATTTCCGCTCGCCGAACACGCGCACGTCGGCCGCACCCGGCATGGTTTGCAGGCGTGGCTTGACGATGCGGTTGGCAACATCGGTGACTTCAAGCGCCGAGTGCTGGTCGGAAGAAAAGGCGATCCAGATGATCGGATTGGCGTCGGCCTCAACCTTGGCGATCACCGGTTCATCAATCGCCGTCGGCAGCTTGTTGCGCACGCGCGAAACGCGATCGCGCACGTCGGAGGCGGCTGAGTCCGGATTGCGTTCGAGCTTGAAGCGCACGGAGATCTGGCTGTTTTCCTGCCGCGAAATCGAGGTGATGACGTCGACGCCTTCGATGCCGGCAAGGGAATCTTCCAGCGGCTTGGTAATCTGCGATTCGATAATCTCGGCCGAAGCCCCGCGATAAACCGTTTCGACGGTTACGACCGGCTCGTCGATTTTCGGATACTCGCGAACCGGCAGACGGGTATAGGAAACGAGGCCGATCAACATGACGCTGAGCGACAGCACCGTCGCAAAAACCGGGCGACGGATGCACAGATCCGATATCTTCATTTACCTGACTCGACCGGCGCAACGGGCTTCACGGTCGGCGGCGGTGCAGCAGGCGCCGCCTCGCCAATGGCTTTCACCGGAGCGCCATCGCGCAGCTTGAGCTGACCTGCGGTGACGATTTCGTCCCCGACAGACAAACCCTCGACGATCTCAACTTGCGCATTACGCCGCAGACCGGGTTTCACGACGGCCCGCACTGCCTTGCCATCGCTGACACGGAAGACGTAAGGCGCCTTGGCGTCCGGAATCAGCGCCTGTTCGGGAATCAGCAGCACATTGCTGCGCTTCTCAAGGATCAGGCGCACGCGAACAAACATGCCGGGGCGCAACTTGGCATCGGCGTTCGACAGATGAGCGCGACACGAGATGGCGCGACCATTGGTATCGACCAGCGGGTTGATTGCATCGAGCACCGCTTCGAAACGCTGACCGGGCAACGCATCGGTCGAAATCTCGACGCTCTGCCCCGGTTTGAGTTGGCCAAGATACGATTCAGGCAGGCGAAAATCGATCTTCAGCGTATTGATATCCTCAAGGTTGATCAACTCCTGACCTTCCTTCACATAATCGCCAACACTCACATTGCGGATGCCGACGACACCGGCAAACGGCGCCCTGATCCGCATTTTGTCGAGCTTGGCCTGTGCCAGCGCGACGGCGGCCTCCTGCACCTTGAGCGCGGCCCCCGTATTGTCGAGCGATTGCTGGCTGATGAATTTTTTCTCGAAGAGTTCCTGATTGCGTTTCTGGTTGGCCAGCGCCAGCCCGAGGTTGGCTTTGGCCTGCTCGAATTCGGCCGACTGCATCGCGGCATCGAGCCCGACAAGCAAGGCGCCCTTGGCAACCGCCACGCCATCCTTGAAATTGATCGACGAAATCCGGCCCGCCGTCTCGGGGCGCAAGACGACCGACTCGTTTGAACGCAGAGAACCGACCGCCGTCGCATCCAGCGCCAGATCGATAGCCGCCACTCTGGCTGTTTCAACCGGCAAGGCAAAGCCACCCGGTGGCCCTGCCGGTGCACCCGCTCCTGGTTTCGCGCCGGGCGCACCAGCAGGCGCAGCCGGCGATGTCGGCCCGGCCGGCTCGCGAAACGCCGTGTAGGCAAAGTATCCCAACCCGCAAATACCGGCGACGGCAACAGCCAGAACCAACGTTCGATTATTTTTCAGCGGCATGACAATCCGAATCTCCCGCCAAAGCGGGCGAATAATGAGAAACCCCTTTAGTGACTAGCGAGTCACTAAAGGACCCCCAATTGTACCGAAGCAAGCTGCAATTGGCAGCATTCCGGCCTGACGCCTATCCAGCGTGGTGACTGGCCAACAAAAAGGCGGAAGGTTCAACCCTTCCGCCTTTTTGCAGAGAGCAAGTTTGCTTAGCGAACAATCGTCTGCGCTTCGCCATCGGCGCGCGGTTCGATGCTGCCGATTTCGACCGCCTTCTCGCCAGCATCATTCAGGAGTTGCAGGGCCTGAACAACGTTTTCGCGCGCCACCACCACGACCATGCCGATACCGCAATTGAAGACGCGATGCATTTCGCTCTCGGCAACGTTGCCTTCACGCTGCAGCCAGTCGAACAGCTTCGGGCGGCTCCATCTGGATTGCTCGATCACGGCCTTGACACCCTCGGGCAGCACGCGCGGAACGTTTTCAGTCAGACCGCCACCGGTGATGTGCGCCATGCCTTTGACCGGCAGCGCGGCCATCAGCGCAAGCAGCGGCTTCACGTAAATGCGCGTCGGCGCCATGATCGCATCGGCCAGCGTCCGGGTTTGCGTACCCTCGCCGTCAAAAACCGCATTGAGATCCGGCTTCGCGCGCGCAATGATCTTGCGCACCAGCGAGTAACCGTTGGAGTGCGCGCCGGAAGACGGCAGGCCAAGCACCACATCGCCCGCAACGATGGTCGAACCACTGATGATCTTTGATTTCTCAACGACACCAACGGCAAAGCCGGCCAGATCGTATTCGCCATCCGGGTACATGCCGGGCATTTCAGCCGTTTCGCCGCCGATCAGCGCACAACCTGAATATTCGCAACCCTGTGCGATGCCCTTGACGACATCGGCAGCGGTGTCAACGTCAAGCTTGCCGCAGGCAAAGTAATCGAGGAAGAACAGTGGCTCGGCACCCTGCACCAGAATGTCGTTGACGCTCATAGCCACCAGATCGATGCCCACCGTGGCGTGCCGCTTGAGTTCAAAAGCCAGTTTGAGCTTGGTGCCGACACCATCGGTACCGGAAACGAGGACAGGTTCCTTGTAGCGCTTGGGCACCTCGAACATTGCGCCAAAACCGCCAATGCCAGCGAGCACCCCCTCACGCATGGTCTTTCTGGCAAGCGGCTTGATGCGTTCGACGAGTTCATCACCGGCGTCCATATCGACACCGGCGTCGCGGTAGGAGAGAGATTCCTGGGTCATCTTGTGGGTCATCCCGAACGAGGCTGGCATGCTACGCAGCGGCAACAAGCGCTGTTTCGCAGGCGAAAACCCGAATTTTATCTGAAATGTCTCTTGCGCGTGCTGCGAGCACACCGGACAAATCGTTCAAACCATAGAAAACGGGGCGGTACGCCCTGCTGCGCGTACCGCCCCGTTTTAACTACCGCAACAGCCCGAATCAGCTGCGCGCCGGCGTTGTCGCTACGCCGGCATCAACCGCCCGCGCCACGGCCAGGTGCGCTTCCTGCAGGTCGAGAACGCCTTCGGGTTCATCGGCCTCGGCGGGGGTTTCATTATTCAGATGCATATGCAACTGCTTTTCGTCGAGCTCGCCACACCACTTGCCGACCACCACGGTGGCGACGCCATTGCCGATCAGGTTGGTCAGGGCGCGTGCTTCCGACATGAAGCGGTCAATACCGAGGATCAGCGCCAGACCGGCGACCGGCAGCCCGCCCACAGCCGACAGGGTGGCCGCCAGTACGATGAAGCCGCTCCCGGTAACGCCTGCTGCGCCTTTGGAAGTCAGCAGCAGCACTGCCAGCAGGGTGATTTGCTGCGTCAGCGTCATTGGCGTATTGGTCGCCTGGGCAATAAACACCGCCGCCATCGTCAGATAGATCGACGTGCCGTCAAGGTTGAACGAATAGCCGGTCGGAATGACCAGGCCAACCGTCGATTTCTTGACGCCGAGGTTCTCCATCTTGGCCATCATGCGCGGCAGCACCGACTCCGAAGACGAAGTGCCGAGCACGATGAACAGCTCTTCCTTGATGTATTTGATGAACTTCCAGATCGAAAACCCATGCACCCTGGCGATGGTGCCCAACACGCCGAAGATAAACAGCAGACAGGTGACGTAAAACGTCGCCATCAACATGCCGAGCTGCGCCAGCGAACCCAGCCCGTGCTTGCCGATGGTGAAGGCCATTGCGCCGAAAGCGCCGATCGGAGCGACTTTCATGATGAAGCCGACGATCGCAAACAAGACGTGAGAAAACTTTTCGATGAAGTCAAAAATCATCGTGCCGCGCCCGCCAAAGCGGTGCAGCGCGAAGCCAAACATCACCGAGAACAGCAGCACCTGCAGAATCTCACCCTTGGCAAAGGCATCGACCACACTGCTCGGGATGACGTTGAGCAGGAAGTCGGTGGTGCTCTGCATCTTGCCCGGCGCGGTATAGGCAGCGATCGACTTGGTGTCGAGCGAGGCCGGGTCGATATTCATGCCTTCACCCGGCCCGACCAGATTGACGATGACCAGACCGACGATCAGCGCAAGGGAACTGACCACTTCAAAATAAAGCAGCGCGAGGCCACCCGTTTTGCCAACCTTCTTCATATCCTCCATGCCCGCGATGCCGACAACCACCGTGCAGAAGATGATCGGCGCGATGATCATCTTGATCAGCTTGATAAAGCCATCGCCGAGCGGTTTCATGGCGGCGCCGGTTTCGGGCAGGAAATGTCCGAGCAATACCCCCAGCGTGATCGCGGTGATCACCTGAAAATAGAGCGATTTATAAAGCGGCTTGGCGTTGGTCATCGTTGTTTCCCCAAAAAAACTTCGTTTCGCATGGTCTCCCCGGAAAGCACGATCTGACGCTGCGGAGAAGGTAAGCCATCATCGAAGGAATGGAGTGCCGGCGCAATTACGGCTATCCACATTGCGGATAACCACAATATGCGCCGGCGCTCATACCCTCCAAACGACGCAGGCAAGCCCCCCGTAGTGCTAAAATGCCCTGCTGGCATTACGTCCCTCCAAAACCCCTCTCGCTTGTATTAATCGCACGACAACACTCCCTTTGATGCGCCAACTGATTCTCGAATTGCTGCCGGAAGCCGCGCCCAGCCTCGACAACTTTGTCGCCGGCGGGAATGGCGAGGCCTTAACCGGGCTCGCCGCATGGCTTCTGCCGGATAACCGGGAGCCATTGCTGTTTCTATGGGGTGAAAGCGGCGCCGGCAAAACGCATTTGCTGCGCGCCAGCGACGCGCGCTACATTGACGCAGCAATCGATCCAGAGCTGGCCGCGATTGGCGAGGCGCTGGATTTTTACGCAATCGACAACGTCGGCTTGCTTGGCGAAAGCGGGCAAATCGCGCTGTTCAATCTGTTCAATCGTCTGCGCGCTGCAGGTGGCCGTTTGCTCGTTGCCGCCGCCGTGCCGCCGTTGCAACTCAAGCTGCGTGAGGATTTACGCACGCGCCTGGGCTCCGGACTGATTTACCGTTTGCAGCCGCTGACCGATGCCGAAAGAAGTGAAGCCATCAGCGCGCAAGCCACGGCGCGCGGCCTGCGCCTGCCGCCCGACGCGCTCAATTACCTGTTTGTCCGGGCACCGCGCGACATGCGCAGCCTGACCGCTTTCATGACGGCGCTTGATCGGTATTCGCTGGAGCACAAACGGCCGATCACGCTGCCGCTGTTGCGCGAAGTGTTGCAAGAAGCGCTGCAAACCCCACTGGAAATCTGAAATGCAACTCGTCCTCTTTGACCTCGACAACACCCTGCTCGCCGGCGATAGCGACTTTGAGTGGGCACAATTTTTGATCGCCAAGGGCGTTCTCGACCGCGAACTGCATGAAGCGAAGAACCGCGGCTTCTTTGACGACTACAAGGCCGGCACGCTCGACATTCACGCCTTCCTTGATTTTCAGCTACAGCCGCTGGCGCGCCACGCACGCGCCGAGCTCGACGCCTGGCATCGCGAGTTCATGACAACGCGCATTCTGCCGATTGCCGGCGACAAAGCACGTGCACTGGTGCGCAGCCATCTGGACAGTGGTGCGTTGTGCGCTGTCGTCACCGCGACGAACAGCTTCGTCACCGCACCGATTGCGCGCGAATTTGGCATCGCGCACCTGATCGCCACTATCCCGGCGCAAAAGGACGGCCAATTCACCGGCCAGCCGCGCGGTACGCCATCGTTCCGCGAAGGCAAAATCAGCCGCGTTGAAGACTGGCTCGAATCGATGGGCCTGTGGTGGAGCAGCTTCGAACGCAGCTGGTTCTACAGCGACTCACACAATGACCTGCCACTGATGGGCAAGGTCAGCGACCCGGTGGCCGTCGATCCGGACGAAAAGCTGCACGCCCACTCGCTGGCTGCCGGCTGGCCGATACTGAGCCTGCGCGATTGATTCCAGACAAGTTTTCACCGCAAAGGCGCAAAGGTGCAAAGGTGCAAAGATCGCAAAAAAACAAAGCAAGGATTTGATTTTCTTTGCGAAACTTTGCGTTCTTTGCGCCTTTGCGGTGAAGAGTTAAGTTTTTCGGCTTGATGTTATCGTCCGATAAGCCCCTGATTTCCAGCAGAACATCCGCTATCATGGCGTTCTTTTGCCGTACTGCACCATAACAAGAAACGAGCAATGATTCGTAAATTCATATCCCGCGTCCTCGGACGCAAACCCCCCGGTGCCCATGGCGAGCCTGCCGTCCTCCCCGTAGGCAAACACGGCGTGCGCCGCGACAGCATCAGCAGCGGTAGCCGGCGTACGGTTGAAACATTGCAGGAGCATGGGTACCTGGCCTACGTCGTCGGAGGTGCCGTGCGCGACCTGCTGGCCGGCTTTACGCCCAAGGACTACGACGTGGCGACCAATGCCACGCCCGAACAGGTGCGCCACTGTTTCCGCCGCTCGCGAATCATCGGCCGGCGTTTCCAGATCGTCCATGTCTTGATGGGCTCGGAAACCATCGAGGTCACCACCTTCCGCGGCCATCACAGCGAAGCGGACAAGGGCGGCACAAAAAACGCCAGCCACCACAACAGCAAGGCCCACACCGATGCGCAGGGCCGCGTGCTACGCGACAACGTTTTCGGCAATCAGATGGAAGATGCCGCGCGCCGCGATTTCACCGTTAACGCGCTGTACTACGACCCGGTATCGGAAACGATCATCGACTATCACCACGGCGTCGCCGATATCAAGCAAAAAACCCTGCGCATGATTGGCGACGCGCCCACGCGCTACCGTGAAGACCCGGTGCGCATGCTTCGTGCCGTGCGCCTCTCGGCCAAACTCGGGCTGACCATCGACCCGGCAACTGCGCGGCCGATTCGCGAAATGTCTGAGCTGATTGGCAACGTGCCGCCGTCACGTCTCTTTGACGAGATGCTCAAATTGCTCACCTCAGGTTACGCAGTCAAGTGCGTCGCCCAGTTGCGCGCCGAAGGCCTGCATCACGGCCTGCTGCCGCTGCTTGACGTTATTCTTGAACAGCCGCTTGGTGAGCGTTTTGTTATGCTGGCGCTGGAGAGTACCGACCGGCGCGTGCGTGAAAGCAAGCCGATCTCACCCGGTTTCCTGTTTGCCACCCTGCTCTGGCACGAAGTGCTGGCCAAGTGGGCAGCGATCCAGGCGCGCGGTGAACGCGGCATCCCGGCACTATTTTTGGCGATGGACGAAGTGCTCGAGGTACAGGCCGAGAAACTCGCCATCACGCGTCGCATTGCGGGCGACATCAAGGACATCTGGGCGCTGCAGCCGCGCTTCGAACAGCGCTCGGGCAAGCGCCCCTACGGCGTACTCGAGCAACCGCGCTTCAAGGCCGGCTACGACTTCCTGCTGCTGCGCGCCGAATCGGGCGAGATCGAGAGCGAAGTCAGCACGTGGTGGACAGAGTTCCTCGACAGCAACGACGAAGACCGTGCCGCCATGCTGCTGCCCCAGCAGCCAGGAGACGCGAAGAAGCGCCGGCGGCGCAAACGCAAGCCGGCGGGTGGCGACACGCACAATCCGGGCGCGCCAGAATAGCGCTCCCGGATCGCCATGCGCATGACCAGTCTGCAGAAACCGGGGCCGGCAATCGCCTTCGTCGCGCTCGGGGCCAATCTGGACGACCCGGTTGTGCAGGTGCATGCCGCAGGCCGGGCGCTGGCCGATCTGCCGCAATCGAAGCTGCTGCGCCTTTCGTCGCTTTACCGCACGGC
>CAJAHZ010000514.1 GCA_903939665.1 uncultured Pseudomonadota bacterium
AAGCCATTGATTCCTTGACTTTCTCTGTGCCTCTGTGTCTCTGTGGTGAGGAATTTAGATTGATCCAGCCAGCGGGGTGGCCAATCCATGTCAGGCAAGCAATCGGGGAAACCAGCATCCCCTCTACATTTGTAATATTTTCGTTATTTTGTACTACTTTTTGCTATATTTTTCTTCTTTTGTTGTTTTTATTGTTTCATAATGCTATCGTTAAATTTTTGGAAGTGAATTCCGTTGCGGCCATTTTTCCATCTCAACTCGTGCCACAGTCATCATGTCGCCACCCAAACAGAATCGAATCCAAAAGATCTTCTGCACTACAAGAGAAGCGGCTGATCTTCTCGGTGTATCCATTCGTACCGCCCAACTTTGGTCAGAAAACGGCCTGCTGGCGGCATGGAAAACGGCCGGAGGTCATCGACGCATCACCCGGGACTCTATTGAGCATCTGCTTGGCCGGCCGGACAATGCGGTCGCGCGCTGGGTCGCCCACTCCATGCGTGCAAGCCCCGGTGGCACCGGCATGGCTGCGCCTGCTGCCTTTCGCATCCTCATCGTTGAAGATGACGCCAGCCTGCGGCGTCTCTACCAAGCCAAACTGAGCCGCTGGCCCACCAAACCAGAAGTCGTAGTCGCGAGCAATGGCAGCGAGGCACTGGATCAGATCAAGCTGCATGAGCCGGACCTGCTGGTTGCGGATCTGCAAATGCCGGGCATGGACGGCTTCCATATGCTGAACACCATCCGTGCAGCACCTGAACATTCCGACATGGCCGTGGTCGTCGTGAGCGGCCTTGACCCCGAAGAGATCTCCCGGCGCGGCGATGTTCCGGCAGGAATACCGATCCTGCCCAAGCCCATTCCATTCGATCGCCTGGCGTCCATCACCGCAGAACTTGTCGCGAGGCGCCAAGCAGCAGCAACCGAGCCACCGACCTCGACCTGAATCAAACCTTCAAAGGGGTAACACCATGAAAACAAGAGTCCTGATTACCGACGACCAAGCCGACATCCGCAAGCGGGTATGCATGACACTGGACATCGGCAACTTCGAAGTCTACGCAGCGGCGACAGGCTCTGAGTAGCGCTGAGCAAGGAAGTTATCGTCATTCATGGAGCCGACGAAACTCGGTTCCAGAAACCCCTCCGGGCGTCGAAACCGCAACGGCATCGCCACCAGCCTCTTGAAACCGGCAATCAGCCCCCTACCAGAAGCGACGAAAGATTATGGAACCGAGCGTCCTTGAACTCAAAGCCACCAACAAACAGTTGTTCCGGGTGCCGGATGACCTGAAGAAAGTTGTCAACCAGCGCGACATGGCTCAGCAAGAAATGATCGAGACCCACTTTGAATCGATGTATCGCCTTGCGCTGGATGCCGACTTTCGTGAAGGGCGCGATGGGCAGCGTCTCCTGCGCATGGGGGTGTCCGCAGAAATCCTTGCGCGTGCCCTCGGGATGCCGGAAGACTACTGCTCAATGATCAGGCGGGCAGCTCCCCTCCATGATATTGGCATGATAGCGATTGCCGACAGCCTGCTGCGAAAAAAGACGGAACTGGATGACGACGAGTGGCAACTATGGAGGAATCACACCCTGATCGGTGCGCGCATTCTCTCCAGCAGTTTCAACAATCCCTTGATGCGCATGGCGAGCGAGATCGCGCTGACCCATCATGAAGCCTTCGCAGGCATTGGCTACCCGGCCAAGCTTGCCGGCGAAAACATTCCGCTTTCGGGGCGCATCGTTGCCCTCGCCGAGTGCCTTGAAATCCACACGCACACAGCCAGGCAACGGGCAGGGCCCGTCTCTCCCGAAGCGGTGCTGGCATCCGTGGGCGCCCTGAGCGGGCACCGCTTTGATCCAAAGCTGGTCGCGCTGCTGCCGGCCAACCTAGAGACCATTCTCGACGCCTGCGGCGCGATCGACCACAAGGCCAACAGCTTTCAGGATCTGATCGCCAACAGCAAGCCCACCCTGGTGCCAACTGAAGACTTGAACCAGCCGAAAGCCAACCCATCATGACCACAATCCTTCTTGTTGACGACCATTCTGACATTCGCCGCCTCATCCGAATCACATTGGGCAAAGGCTTCGACGTATTCGAGGCCGAAGATGGTATGGCGGGGCTGGAAATCGCCCGCCGTCAGAAGCCCGACCTCGTCGTGCTCGATGTGATGATGCCAGGCGAACTGGATGGCTTGAAGGTACTTGATGCGATAAAGGCGGACCCGGCACTGCTGCATACCCGCGTCATCATGGTGACAGCGCGCGGCCAGTCCCGCGACTACGAGGACGGCATGCAGCGCGGTGCCGACGCCTACTTCATAAAACCTTTCAGCCCCCTCCAACTGGTTGCCGCTATCCGGCAAGCCCTCGCCAAGTGAGCCGGTCATGAGCCGCGAAAC
>CAJAHZ010000515.1 GCA_903939665.1 uncultured Pseudomonadota bacterium
AGCCGATTTACGTTGCCGGAGTTTTCCGTTATAATCCGGCGGTTTTCTTCCGCTGGCCCCTTCGGGGGCAATTTTTATCGGGGATGGGCGTTTCGCCCATTTTTTATTTGTAGCTATGAATTTGCACGAACTTCTTGAAAAAACGGTGACCGGTCTCGGTTATGAACTGGTCGACGTCGAGCAGAGCCCGCGTGGTCGCGTGCTGCGTTTGTTCATCGACAAAACGGATAAGCCGCGTGGCGTTGATATCGACGACTGCGCACTGGTCAGCAACCAGTTGTCACGAGTGTTGACCGTCGAGAATATCGACTATGACCGTCTCGAAGTCTCCTCACCGGGGATGGATCGCCCGCTCAAGAAAGCGGCTGATTTCGAGCGTTTTTCCGGTTCGGAAATTCAACTCAAGCTACGCCTCCCCGTAAATGGTCGGCGCAATTTTAATGGTGTCCTGCACGGTTTGCAGGACGGCAAGGTACGCCTGCAAATCGATTCGGGCGAAGTGGAACTGGATCTGGCCAATATTGACAAGGCCCGACTGGTTCCGAAGTTCGATTAGGTTGAGGCTGGATTAGGGAGGTATTGATAAGATGAGCCGCGAAATTTTGCTGCTGGTAGATGCGCTGGCCCGCGAAAAGAACGTGACCAAGGATATTGTCTTTGGCGCACTGGAAATGGCGCTCGCGTCAGCGACCAAGAAGCGTACCGATGACGAGGCCGACGTGCGCGTTGTCATCGATCGCGAAAGTGGTGATTTCGAGAGCTTCCGTCGTTGGGAGGTCATGGCTGAAGATCAATATGTTAATGAAGCCCAGCAAATCCCGCTGTCTGAAGCCCAGAAGCAGGACGCCGAGGTTGAAATTGGCGATTACCTTGAAGAGACACTGGAACCGATAGATTTCGGCCGGATCGGTGCGCAAGCTGCCAAGCAGGTGATCCTGCAGAAGATCCGCGATGCCGAGCGTGAACAGATTCTCAACGACTTCCTTGATCGCAAGGAACATCTCGTTACCGGCACCATCAAGCGCATGGAACGTGGCAACGCGATTATCGAAGCCGGCAAGATCGAAGCACTGCTGCCGCGCGATCAGATGATTCCGCGTGAAAATTTGCGTGTCGGTGATCGCGTCAAAGCTTTCCTGTTGCGCATCGACCGCGCTGCACGTGGCCCGCAGTTGATCCTGTCGCGCACCGCGCCGGAATTCATCATCAAGCTGTTTGAACTCGAAGTGCCGGAAGTCGATGATGGCCTGCTGGAGATCAAGGCTGCAGCGCGTGATGCGGGTGTGCGGGCGAAGATTGCCGTCAAGTCCAACGATCAGCGTGTCGATCCGATCGGCACTTGCGTCGGTATGCGCGGTATGCGCGTCACGGCGGTGACCAACGAGCTGGCCGGTGAACGCGTCGATATTGTGCTGTGGTCAGCCGATCCGGCACAGTTCGTCATCGGTGCCCTGGCGCCGGCTGAGGTGAGCTCGATCGTTGTTGATGAAGACAAGCACAGTATGGACGTGGTGGTCGATGAGGATAACCTCGCAATCGCCATTGGTCGCGGTGGTCAGAACGTTCGTCTGGCCTCGGAAATGACCGGCTGGACGATCAACCTGATGACCGAGGAAGAGTCGCAGACCCGGGTTGAAGCCG